>JAOUEU010000161.1 GCA_029858555.1 Candidatus Zixiibacteriota bacterium | reverse complement strand
CGCAAGCCGCCATTTGCTCGGGCGTGCAGGTCTTGCCCGAAGCGCCCGCCTGACTTTGTGCACAAGTGGCACCGGAGGCTTTCATTTTGGCGTCACAGGCTTTTGCCGAGGCGCTTTTAGAGGCGCACTGCTCACCGGCCTGCACCATCGGGGCCACGGCCAATGACAGAAACGCTGCCAGGACAAAACTAAAGACGGCTAACTTTTTCATTACTTCGCTCCTTTATTCGTCACTTATGTTGCTCTTCTACTCGCTGCATATCCTGAAGGCCGTGAAAGCATGACGGACCGCGTCCCGCTCGTCACGGGCCATACCTGCCACTTTGGATATTAAACAAGTCAGGTGAAACTCGGTTCCACCTGACTTTTCAAATATAAGAAAATATACCTTTTTGCGCCACATTTAAATGAACGCACGGTGCCTTTTTTCGGCCGGGCGGCGCAATTCAGCACTTACGAACGGCCGGACAATTATCAACGATTTGCCCTTGACAAACAGTGGTCAAATTTATATATGCGGATAAGCGGATGTATAATAGAATGAAGGAATACGAAATATTCAAGGCGCTGTCGGAGCCAGTGAGACTGCGGATTGTCAGTCTGCTATCGCGCGGCGAGCTTTGCGTCTGCGATCTGAAGGAAACGCTGGGACTGCCTCAATCCACCGTCTCGCGTCATATGGCTCGGCTCAAACTGGCCGGCCTGGTTCAGGACCGCCGCGCGGGAAAGTGGATACATTACAGACTGCCGCCTGATCAGAACGCTTTGCTGAAAAGTCTTGCGGAGTTCTTCGGGACCCTGAACCAAAAAGAGCCGTTCAAAACGGACTATCGGAGACTGCAGGAGCATCTGAAGACCAAGCGATTCTGATCGTATCGGGATTTACTGACACCCCGCAGGAGCATGGTGCGCTCGGGCGGAAAGTGAGAAGTCAGAGAGAGGAGCCACAATCATGACCCGAGGTGTAAGCAGCAGGCTTGCCTTTCTGGATCGTTATTTGACACTCTGGATATTCCTAGCCATGGCCGTGGGTGTTCTGACGGGATACTTCTTTTCCGGAGTGGAGAGCGTCATCAACAGTTTCCAGGTGGGCACGACCAATATTCCCATCGCCATCGGCCTGATTCTCATGATGTATCCGCCGCTGGCCAAGGTCCGCTACGAGGAGATGGGCCGGGTTTTTCGAAACTTCAAAATCCTCGGCCTGAGCCTGGTTCAGAACTGGATTATCGGCCCGATCCTTATGTTTCTTCTCGCGATTCTGTTTCTCCACGACTACCCCGAGTACATGGTCGGTTTAATCATGATCGGCCTGGCCCGGTGCATCGCCATGGTAATCGTATGGAATGATCTGGCGGACGGCGACCCCGAGTATGCGGCCGGCCTGGTGGCCTTTAACTCGGTTTTTCAGGTTGTATTTTATTCGGTGTTTGCCTGGATTTTTGTAACGAAACTGCCGCCGCTCTTTGGCCTGAGAGGGGCCGAGGTCGATATCACCATCGGCCAAATAGCCAGGAGCGTCTTCATCTATCTGGGCATTCCCTTCATCGCCGGAATGCTCACTCGCCTGGTGCTGGTGAAGGCCAAGGGCAAGGAATGGTACCACCGGGCGTTTGTGCCGCGAATCAGTCCGATCACGCTGGTCGCCCTGCTGTTCACGATTCTGGTCATGTTCTCCCTTAAGGGTGAACTGATTGTAAAGATACCTCTTGACGTAGTCCGAATCGCGATGCCCCTGCTGGTTTATTTCGTGGTCATGTTTCTGGTGAGTTTTTATCTAAGCATGAAGGCCAGGGCGGACTACGCTAAAGCCGCCACCCTCAGCTTCACGGCGGCCTCCAACAACTTCGAGCTGGCAATCGCGGTGGCCGTAGCCGTATTCGGAATCAATTCGGGGGTGGCTTTCGCCGCCGTAATCGGCCCGCTGGTAGAAGTGCCGGTCCTGATCAGCCTGGTCAACGTGGCGCTGTACTTTCAGCGCCGATTCTACGGCACCCGGATTGAAACGGAAACAGGATAATCGATGGAATCGCGCCAGCTGCAAATCCTCGTTCTATGTACCGGGAATTCCTGCCGCTCGCAGATGGCCGAAGGATTGTTGCGGCGACACCTCGGCGAAAGCTATGTCGTTACCTCGGCAGGCTCGGAGCCAAAAGGCGTCCATCCCTTTGCGGTAAGTGTCATGCGGGAAATAGGCCTCGATATTTCCTTGCACACCTCGAAACATCTGCGTGAGTTTCTTGACAGGGATTTCGACTACGTTATAACTGTCTGTGACAACGCTGCCGCCCGTTGCCCGACCTTTCCCGGACGGACCCGCCGTCTGCACTGGCCCTTCGATGACCCCGCCGAAGCTACGGGAACCGAAGAGCAGGTCATCGCCGAGTTCCGGCGCATCAGGGATGAGATCGAAGCAAAAGTCAGTCAGTGGGTCGCTTCGCTCAATAAGCATTGATACGGCCCCGAGCCCACGCAGCGCCGGCACATGCGGATTTGAGGGCCGGCCTGCCACGATCAGCGGCCGAGAGCGCGGTCATTCAAAGAAGGTCGGCTGGTGGCTGAACCAGCGTTCCGGCTCAATCTTAAACCGGTACTTATACAGGCAGTCGCCGTTCTTGCACGTATGTGGCTGTCTTTTACCGAGGTAGTCGAAGGACTCCCCGCAGACCTCGCAAGTGCCCCGGCGCCAGTCGAGTTTGGGCAGTCCGAGTTTTTGTTTCTCGAGCATAATCAGCGACCATCCGTTGGTTTCCGACTGCGTGAGCCGCCGTTTCGGCTCCAAAGCTGCAAGCATAATTGGTTCAAAGAGAGCAGACAATCATTTTCTGAAGACAACCGGCAAGAAAACGGCTTAGCCCGTTTTACGGCGGCGGTTAGCCACAAAATCCCAGATAATGAAACTGCCCAGGTTCTCCGCCGACGAGAAGTAGGCACGCCCGTGATTGAGTTCCGTCAGGCGCTTGACAAAGGATTGCAGGTACGCATCGTCGGTGACCATAAAGGTAGTGATAGGGATTTTCTTTTTGCGGCAGATGACGGCTTCGTCGAGCGTGCGGTTGACGATCATCGGGTCCAGGCCTATCGGGTTTTTGTACAACTGGCCGTTGGCACGGGTAATCATGGAAGGTTTGCCGTCGGTAATCATGAAGATCTGCTTGTTGACGTGTTTCTTGGCCAGCAGAATCCGCCGCGCCATCCGCAGACCAGCCTGCGTGTTGGTGTGGTAGGGCCCGACGCCGACATAGGGCAGGTCCTTGATCGATACCTGGCGGGCCGTGTCGCCGAACAGGACAATGGAAAGATCGTCGCGAGGGTACCTGGTCAGAATCAACTCGGTAAAGGCCATGGCCACTTGTTTGGCCGGCGTGATGCGGTCCTCCCCGTAAAGAATCATCGAATGCGAGACATCGATCATGAGGACGGTGGCACAGGAGGTATGGCGCTCCGACTCGTAGACCTCAAGGTCCCTCTCTTCGAGATTGAGTCCCAGCCCGCCAGTGCGGGTTATCGAATTGAACATCGAAGATTGGAAATCGACCGCCTGCATACTGTCGCCGAAGGCGAAGCCGCGTTTCTCCGGCAGCAATTCGTCCGATGTTCCCCCCTCGTACGGCAGGGCGTGCTGGCCCTTGCCAGAGGCTTTCATCTTCTGAAAGACCGCCTCAAAGGCGTCCCGACGCAGCTGGCGCTCTCCTTTGGCCGAGAGCTTGAGGCCGGACTTGGACCGCCGCACCAGGCGGGCTTTCTCAAGGCTATTAGCGAACTCTTCCAGATCGTACCCGGCGTCGAGTATTCCCTGTTGCTGCAAACGCTCCATCAGCTTCAGGGTCTTTTGAACGTCACCGTTGAGCCGCATGAGCAGGTAGTTGAAAATCGCCATAAGATCCGAAAGGTTCTTCAGGCGAGTATACAAGTCGTCGTCCCATCGGGAGTAGACAAATCTCACTCAAGGCCTCCCATGCCGCCCATCTCTTCGAGCATATTGGAGAAAAGGTCAGCATAGCAGACCACCGAATCGTGCATCTCCCGGGCGATGATGTTGTGGTGATAAAGACCTTCCAGAATCAGCTCCATCCGCAGCAACATGTCCCGGTCATCGTCGGTATCAAAGTGCTTCCGCACGATTTCCTCGAGGCCGACTATCGACTTGAGATTGGCCTTGTATTCGGCCAGCGGCATATCGTCGGATATTTCCAGTTTCCGACCGGAAGAGAAGAAGTCCACGACGGCCTCGTAGGGATTGGCGACCGGCCGCTCGTCCGGTTTGGCCCTGTCCTTTGACGGTTTGGGAAAGTGTCGAAGGAAGACGGCGCTGATGGCGTGGGCAAGGAGGTTCTGCGTCACGATCAGAGCCCCTTCCTGCTCGCCTTCATAAACTAATTCGATTTTGCCGGTCACCGACGGCGTTATGGAATAGATGTCGCACATTCGGGGAAAATGGTCGCTGTCACCGTTGCGCAGGGCGCGCCGCCTGATATTCGACAGAAAGCTCTCGTAGGCCGAGATAGCCACTCGCGCCGACACTCCGGAGGTCTGGTCAACATACTCGCTCCGCCGCGCCTGAAAAGCGACCTCCTCGATGATATCCTTCATGAACTCGGGGACCGGCGGCGGGTCTCCTTTTAAAACGATCTCACCGGCCGTAATGCGCCTGGCCTCTTCCAGCGACCGGGGGTAGTGAGTGATAATCTGGGCGTCGATCCGGTCTTTCAGGGGCGTTATAATGTTGCCGCGGTTGGTGTAATCCTCCGGATTGGCCGTGAAAACCAGAAGCATATCCAGCGGAATCCTGAGGGGAAAACCACGCACCTGGATGTCGTTTTCCTCGAGGATATTGAGCAGACCCACCTGGATTCGCGGCTGGAGGTCGGGCAGCTCGTTGATGGCAAAAATGCCCCGGTTGGTACGGGGGATGATTCCCCAGTGGATGACTTCCTCGTTGGAGATGTCGAGTTTTTCACGGGCGGCCTTGATGGGATCGATGTCGCCGATCAGATCGGCAATCGATACGTCCGGCGTGGCCAGTTTTTCGTGATATCGATCGTGTCGGCTCAGCCATTCCACGGCCATCTTGTCACCCTGGTCCCGGACCATTTTCCTGCCCTGAGGCGAGATCGGGTTGAGAGGGTCTTCGTTGAGCAGGGTGCCGGGGATGACCGGGACATAGTCGTCAAGAAGGGTGTGCACCTGGCGGAGAATGCGGCTCTTGGCCTGGCCGCGAAGGCCCAGCAGTATGAAATTGTGGCCCGAAAGAATCGCGTTTTCTATCTGCGGAATGACCGTTTTATCATAACCGATTATTCCGGGAAAAAGCTCCCCGCCCGCCTCTATTTTCTTGAGCAGATTGTCGCGCAACTCATCTTTTACCGAGCGACTTTTCCAACCGGATTCTCTGAGCTCTCCGAGATTTCTGGGTCGATTGTTCTTCAATGCTTACTCCCGATGTTTTTTCATTATGTGTTTCTGCCATCTAAACAAAAAAACGGGGGCCTCGGTTCATCCCGATCTTCTCCCTGGCGTGAAGAATATTAGACTATTTGGGTAGCTGCAGTCCGGCGGCAAGAGAAGGACAACGAGCCTGCCGCTTGCAGCTAAACACTGCGGTGTAAATACTTGAAATACTTGTCGCGGTCGTCTTTTGGCACCGATCCGGAAGGAATGCCGACAACCTCGACAGTAACGCCGTGGGTCCCTTTGATGGCGATAACGTCTTTTAAATTAACCTGATAGGCGGGCTTGACGCGGCGTCCGCCAACCTCGACCAGACCGTTCTGGGCCAGTTCCTTGGCCACCGTCCGCCGCTTGACCACGCCTACCGTCGAGAGATAGTCGTCGAGACGCATATCGGTCACAAACGGTAATCGATATAGGTTTTAGCCTTTATTTCTTCAATCCAGCGGTCGACCATCTTGCCGGTTTTGTCCTGCCGGGCCAGTTCCTTGATTTTGTCGAAGTCGTTTTCCAGGTCGAACTTTTTCTCCTCCTGGTAATCCATTAGCCTAAGGACATGGACGCCATAGCGCGACGCCACCGGCCCGCGATACTCGCCGGGATTTTTCCAGCCGAGGACTTCGGCGGCAAATTCAGCCGGCAACTGTGACACGGCAAACCACCCCAACTCGCCCCCCTTGGCACGGGTGTCGTTATCGTCGGAAAAAGTCTTGGCCATCTCCGCAAAGTCGCTGCCGCTGCGGGCGGCCTGCAACAACGAATCAGCGCGTTGCCGCACGGCCAGCGAGTCAGCAGCCGATGGTCCGACCGCGAGAAGCAAGTGACGCAGGTGCAGACGTTCGCCTTTCTTGTCCTCGCACTTTATGACATGATAGCCGAACTGGGTGCGAATTACGCCCGAGATGTCCCCCACCGACAGGTTAAAGGCGGCCCGGGAGAATTCCGGAACGACATCATCGCGACCGACAAAACCCAGATCGCCGCCGTTGGCCCCCGCCCCCATACTGGAGTATTGTGCCGCAATAGCGGCAAAATCGGCGCCATCGAGTATTTTCTGGCGGAGACGCGAGGCCAGCGCCTGGATCGAGTCCTCAACCACCTGCGACGGTTTATAGGCTAACAGGATATGGGCCAGCTTGGCGGCCTCCGGCTGTGAGGGAATAGAATCCCGAAACTGGCTATAGAATTCCTCAACCTCGTGACGTGAAACCGACACCGAGTACAGTTTCCGCTGGATATAGCGCTGGCGCAACAACTGATTCTCGATATCGCCACGGTATTTCTTCTTCAATTCGCGGACGGTTAACCCCTCGGCCGTCAGCGCCTCAATAAAGGCTTCCTGGGATTCAAAATTACCGGCGACCCTGGTAACATGCTCGTCAAGAGCCTGCTCGATTTCTTCGGGACGGACAGATACGGACGTGTCCTGCTTGGCCTCCAGCAGGAAAAGCTGGTCATTGATCATCTGCTCGAGGATGTCCGCCTGAAGTTGTTGAATCTCGGCTTCCGTTTTAGGCTGGATTCCGGTCTGAAAGGCGTACAGTTGGATCTGACTGGCCAACTCGGAGGCCAGAATCACGCGGTCTCCGACAACCACAATGATCTTGTCGACGACATCCCGTTCGGATCGGGCCGTTTGCCCGGCCAGCAGCCCGAGCAGACCGATCAGAAATATAAATCCCGATCTTCTCATGGCGCGCCCTAGCCGCTGGTAGTATCAGCCGCCGCGTATCTGGCGTTGTCGACCGTTTCCCAGAGAGCCTCATCATAGGTCTCGACCCGGGTGGATTTCGTACGCTCGTCCACCCAGGCTTTGAAGGCGTCGGCTCGCTGCTGACTGGTTAGCTTGTCCATAATCTGGCGCTTGACCCCCAGGTAGTCCTTGAGTTGCGGCTCAATTTTG
>JAOUEU010000160.1 GCA_029858555.1 Candidatus Zixiibacteriota bacterium | reverse complement strand
GCCATCGGTGATTCGCCCGGGCAGGAAATACGCCGCTTCCGTTGAAATTCTATCCATGTAGCCGTCGAACCGGTCCACCACGTCCGACCAGGTCGCTTCTCCCAACGCCTCTGTCAGGGCGTCCTTAACCTCTCCGGCAGACATACTTCTGACTGCTTCGAAATTACCGGACTGCTTCAAATACAGCTTCAGATAGTCGTCCGTGCCCAGTCTCTCCAGAACGAACGAGGCAAACAAACCGGCCACCGGATAAGCGATGTCGGCCGCGGCATTCGTCCGGAAACCGTCAAAGGTCATGATGGAATCCAACTCCACCAGCTTCTCCCGAATCAGGAAGACGCCCAGGTCCGTCAGGGCTTCGGGAGACTTTCCCCACCGCCCGCCGTAATGAACGGCCAGCCCCTCCTGCAGAATCGGCTGCGTGTACAGCGGCAGACGGCGCAATCTGATATTGACCAGCAGATGCGTCAACTCGTGGTGATGCGGGAAGAAAGCGGAGAGGATATCGTCGGAGGCCAGATCGTAAGTTCCCTTGGTAAGTCGGCCGGTGATGGCCTGGATTGTTTCGTCGGAATCGACGTAGAAATACTCTATCTTGCGTTCGGCAAGCATCCTGAGCTCATCGTCACCAAGGCCCAGTGATCGAGCGGTTCGTTCGATGAAGGCATCGGCCTCGCGCAGAACGGCCGCGTTCAGGTAACCCCGGACACTGGGATGGGCGTGTATGCGTAAATAGCGGCTGGTCTCAACGGGCCAGCCTCGCGCATAATAGTCCTGTGGGTAGGTGAGCCAGTAATAGGTGCTGTCATACCAGGCCCAGTAGGTATGTTCGACCAGTTCGCCATCCACCAGCTGCGAATAGCGGATGGTCGTGAAATCGCCTGAGGGCAGCATCGTGGTCTCCTTGACCGGCACATAAAGATAGTCCCTCATAACGGCCAGGTTCTGGATGATTGGCGACACGCAGTCCAGCTTGACCGGGATTTCGGCATACTCGATGCCAAACCGAGAGGACCGCTCCTGCGCCGATTCCGTCCAGAGATGGGTGGCTGATTCATAGTTGCCGGAGACCACGAGGTCGAAGTACTCCTTCATCAAGTC
This sequence comes from Candidatus Zixiibacteriota bacterium, assembly GCA_029858555.1. GTDB lineage: Bacteria > Zixibacteria > MSB-5A5 > GN15 > FEB-12 > DAOUUR01. The sequence continues at coordinate 6,256 of JAOUEU010000160.1, read as the reverse complement.
TACTCGCTCGTCCGCGTAGACCGAACTTCCGTGCGGGAGAGCAAGCGATACGATTGTCAAGAACAGTAAGAACGTTGCCGCTGACGGGCATCTCATAGCAAAACTCCTGTTTGGCCTGGATGGCTTCGGTGTAATATACCTTTTACATTCATTTTTGTCGAACAACTAAAAAAAAAGCCCCTTAACGGGGCTTTTAAGATAATAGAGATCACTTAAAAAGTAAAGCCGACTGAGAACCTCTGAGTGGATTGCAGACGGCCAAAATCCTGCCACGAATAGTCTATGGCCAATTTCGTATCGCCGGAGATAGCCGTCAGAAGGCCGCCGCCGAAGGCCAATCCCTCTTCATCGGTGTTAAACTTGTAACCCGTTCGGAGGAAGAACCGGCTGTCGTAGGCCACCTCGGCCCCGATGGCTCCCTGCTGAAGGTTGTCATTGGGGTGCTTCAGTTCACCGGAGAAGGTCGCGACGGACTTGGGTCCCAGTTCCATATCGTAAGCCATCCCCACCCTGAAGACCAGCGGCAGATCATAAGGTGTGGTCTTAAGATTGGCACCTACGGGCGAGTTGGTACCCTCGCCGCTCCGGGCGTCATAGCGAACATCAAGGTCGGTTCCCTCGAACTTCATTTCCGGGCCCATGTTGGAGATACTCATGCCAAGACGCAGTGACCGAAAACCGGTGTAGAGCAGGGTACCAAAGTCGAAGGCGAACGATTTGGCTGACTCGTTGTGGATGTTTTCACCGACGAACTTGGTCGAAAGGCCGAAAGCGAACTTGTTGGTCAACTGGCGGGCATAGGAGAAGCCCACGGCGTACGAGGACACCGAGTAGTAATTGCCGGTGCCATCCTGATGCTCGAAATCGGTGATCTCCTGATCATCCATGGAAAGCATGGTCGCCGAGATGCCGAACACACCCACATCTTCGAAATACTTGGCGAAGGCCACATAGTTGAGGTCGATATCGAGCAGCCAGTTGACGTTGGTGAAACTGATGGCGGCGTTTTCGATTTCGACCAGACCGGCCGGATTCCAGTACATGGCGTAGACGTCGTTCACAGCTGCCACCGAGGCTTCGCTCATGCCCTGATACCTGGAACCGACGCCGATTTTGAGGAACTGGGCACCGGCTGATCCTACCTTGGAAAACTCAGCGGAGGCGGTGCCGGCCAGCAAGACTGCAAGCAATATTGAGATAATCTTCTTCATCATGCACCTCCCTTACTTTATTACCGCAAACCTTCCAAGGTACTCGCCGTAGGGCGATTCTACATGGAAGAGGTACACGCCTGACGCCACCTGGATGTTTTCCTCGGACTGCAGGTTCCAGCGCGCGGTTCCGGATCCATCGTTATGGTCTATCGTCTGGACCAAATCTCCGGCCAGAGTGTATATTCTGATCGTGCAGCGGTCCGGTATCTTCTGAAACTCCAGGACGCTTTCCCCTTCGCCGGTCTCGACCATAGCGGAATACTGAGCGAAATAGGGATCGGGAACGACCCGGATGTCACTCATCCGGTACATGGCGGCCGTCGAGTTGACGCCATCAATCTTGAAAGTGTAAGTGTCGCCTGGTCCGAACAGCGGTGCGCCCTCGATCGTGAAGACATCACCGCTCACCGGGGCGTAAACACCAGCGTCAAAGCTGATGCGCCAGCCGTATAGCAGCGGAAAAGCCAGATTGGTCAAATCGTTGGCAGGATCGTAGGGATAGTTAACGATGATAAGAGCCTCCCCGGGAGCCCAGACGCCGTCAATCGGCCACTCATCCATGGCCAGCGAAACCCTTTGATTCGTTGTCATGTTCCAGGCTTCAAACGGAATCGGCGTATGGGCGTATGGGACGCCGTCGAACCCCTCCCACATTGATATGGCCTCGGTCGAGTCCGTCGTATAGCGCAGTTCATAAGTGGCGCGATACTGGGCGCTTCCAAAGGCATGCTGTGACTGACCCGTCCAGTAGGAAATGACCGGGCCATCGAAGGTGCTTACGGCCAGAGTTGTATCTGCTCCGCCCAATTCCGTCTGCCCGTAGCCGGTCGGCTCATGCTCGGCATCATAGACCACCACCCGAATACCCTCGGCAATCTCGAACAGGTTGGCCTCTCCACCAATCCTGGTTTGATCGGCCAAGATGGTATCCCCGGTGGTGACATTTATAAGGTGCCACGAGGACGAAACCGAACCATCTTCGAATACCACCTGGTACTCGGCGCCGAGTGTGGCGCTCTCGTCAAAGATGACCGGAATGACCTGACCTTCGGCGGGCTGCTCATCACCCACATAGTCATGGGCCACCGTGGCCGCAGCCTCGATGAACCCGGCCGGGTTGTTACGAGGCGTCGATGCCACGATGTTGATGGTCTGCCCGGCGATGCCGAAACCGGACTGAAGAGCGTCGACACCGGCGGCGGTATCGCCGCGGTCGAAGGCCGACAGGCAGTACCAGTATTCAACGCCGTTATAGAGACCGGTGTCCACGAAAGTGTGCGGAATGGGGTCACCGGGAGCATCGACAGTGTACAAAGCGATCGTATGGTAGTCTGTCTTCAGACAGTTATTGTCGTTCTCGTCATTGACGACTCCCCAGGTCTTGCCCAGGTTATCGCTGCGGTAAAGTTTGTATCCGGCAAAGTCGTTTTCGCCGCTCATGGGATCGGAGCCGGACTCAGCCACGTTATCCCATGAAAGATAAACCTTGCCGTCTGCCGGTCGAGTTATCAGGGTCGGTGTCGGCGGTGGCTGCGGACCGACATAGTTGTTGTCATAGAGCTCCTGGGCCAGACTGGCGTTGGCCCGCATATCGGCCTCGCTCTTTCCGGCGACCAACGCGTAAACGACCTCCACCGTCGACCCGGCGGTGAGGTTGATACCACGGGTGCATTGCAGGTACAGCAGATCCCGAGGCACTGTCTGCTCATCGAATTGGGCACTGCTGATTAACTGGTATTTCATCCCGTCAGCCGCATCCCCCAACTCTTCCCATTCGCCGGACCTGAAGGCGGTCATGCCCAGATCCTGTGGTGTCTTGAGAAGCTTGGTCCCCATGAACCCGGTTGTTACGGTCGGCCCCCAGCCGGGGTCGTAACCGTCCTGGTCATAGGTCCAGGCCAGATTCTCGGCCTGGTCGAAGCCGATCAAGTCACCCAGGCGGCCATTCTCGCCGGTGCCGTCAAAGCCGCCGACGTCCAGGTCCACATAAAGGCCGAAGGCGAAGTCTGTATAGTCAACGGCGGAGGTATTGGTTATCTCCATTTTGACAAAAATGAAATCTTCATTGTAACACAGGTTCCACTGCAGCATCGTATGCGTCAGTTCCAGCCCCATCAGAGGCGAGCCGCCGGCCGCGTCGTTGAAACGGTAGTGCGACTCCTGCAGGGAGGTCGGGCCGCCCGGAGCGTAATCCGATGTCAGCGGATTATAATTCTGGTTATAAACATAATCGCTCAGGTTGCCGCTCCAGACACGCCAGCCGTGGGCCGGATTATCATCACCCAGACCTACGGTATCCTGGGGGTCATAGCTGTAATAGCGCGATGTATCGGTTGACAGGTATATTTTGTAATCATTAACTCCACCGACCGGCATGGGCACGGCCTGGAAGTCGTCGACTGAATTGGCGACCAGCGTATCACCGGCGGCGGTGACAGCCCCCATCCAGTATTTTATCTCGCCGATGTAGTCACGGCCGGAATTGCGCGGGTATTCTCCCGACGGCAAACCGTAATAGTGGTATCCGCCGATGTATCCATAATTGTCCACCGTGGTAACGATATTGCCCTTGTTATGGGTAATCTGGTCAACGGTTACCGGCTGTGGCGCCAAACGAATTCCGGAATCACCCCGGTCATCAAGCTTTCCGTCAGGTGTCGGCAGCGCACCGACCATTACCCCCTGGGCCAGAAGCAATAACAGAACCAACAGCGCAATCTTACGCCAGCATTTGTATGTCCTCATGCTCTCAGCTCCGGTTTAGAAGTTTAGCTCCATCCCGACCCTGACTGTCCGCGGGGGTGAATAGTTTTGCGGGTCGTGATCATATAAAAGATCATAGTAATCGAGTTCTTCCTGGTTGAGCGCCAGACTGGCCCCGCCGATGGCGTTGCCGTCATCATCAGGTTGCCCCGTGCGGGAATAAACGCTGATGACGTTGCGCCGGTTAAACAGGTTGTCGACCTCAACGAAGAGGCTGAGCAGCCAGCTGCCCTTGCTCAGCCGGTAGTCTTTGTTGACGCGCATATCGACAGTGTAGTTGGCCGGCAGGCGGCCCTCATTGCGCTCACCCAACCGATTGCCATTGGCATCGGTGGGCGTGTACGGCAAACCTGAACCATAGTGGCCCACGACCGAGACGCCCCAGGCCCCGGGAATGGGAACGCCCAGGAAATTCGCCCGCCAGTCGGCCGGCACCCGACAGGCCAGGAACGCCGTCAGAGTGTGCCGCTGGTCAAAGTCGAGGGGGTATTCGGTGGCCGGCGCCAGTGTATCCACATTGGAGGTCAGGTAGGTGTAGTAAGGTTCACGGGCGTAAGAGCCGTTGCCGTTGGCTATCATGTAGCTGTAAGACACGGAGGCACCGAAGATGCCGCCGTTGGGCAGTTTTTCCAGGGCGAGATCGAACCCTTTGACCGACCCGTAATCATCGTTGGTGAAATGCGTCACGGCCCGCCCGGCCACCTTCAGCGACGAGCGCGTCGTCACCAGGTCCTTGATGTCTTTATAGTAAGCCGTGGCGTCGATTCTCAGATCTTCGCCAATCAGGTGATCGAGACCGAGTTCGTACGTGGTTGTCTGCTCCGGCTCCAAATCCGGATTACCCAGCAGGGGCAGCCCGCTGCTTATGTCACCCTGCAAATTGGTGTACAGGTGCGTAAATTGGGGCACCTGGTAATAGACGCCATAATTGAAGTGCATTACCGATTTCTCGGAGATGGGGAAAGACACACCCAGACGCGGCGAGAGACGCGACCGGGATTCGGCCTCCTTGTAAGTGGCCACGGAGTCGCCCGGAGTAATGTTGTACGAGATGTCCGCATCGCGGTAGTCGTAACGGATGCCCAGGTTCACGATGACGTGATCATATTCCATCTTGTCTTCCAGGAATACCGAGGCATAGGCCGGCTTGCTGGTATATTTCTCCCCGTAGGGATTGGGGTTATAGAATTGCTTGGAATCCCAACTGATGCTGTATTTCCGGTATTCCAGACCCGCCTTCAACTGATTGGTCTTGTTGACCTGAGAGATAATACTGCTGCTGAAAGCGTCATACCTTGTCTCCCTGAACCGGTAAAGGGGACAGAAATCATCGCCGATCGTGAAGCCGGTGAACTGCAGTTCGTCCGAGTAGTCCGGTGAATTGCCGTAGTTGTCCACGTGGATTGTGCCGTTATAGTTTCCGTCTGCATCCTCGGAGTATCCCGGCCAGTCTTTCCAGTACACGTCCATGTACTGGTCGGGGGCCTCCTTGGTGTAGGTGTAAAACCGGTTCACGTAGGTCGATAGGATCATCCGTTCGTTGAAGTTGTAGTTACCGGTGATGCCCACCAGATAGGCGGCCTTTTTGAACGAAGTCAGACCATCCAGGTTGAAGTCGTATGAAACGTTGTTGACGTCACGATGGTCATAGATGTCACCATCAGCATCATAATAAGTAATATTGGTCTTGAGTTTCAACGACGGCGTCGGCTGAATGGCTATTTTAGCCGTACCGGTATAAGAAGAGAGGCCGTTGTGGGGCAGTGAGGTCGCGTCTTTCATATATTCACCGGAGGTCGTAAAGGTATACCGGTTACGATCGAAGCCGGGAATCGGACCCGACAGGTGGAAGATACTCGCACGATTGCCGATCCGGTTGAGGCTCCCCCATTCTCCGCTCTTTACATCATACTCGTGCGTGAAACCCTCGTAGAGCCTGATACCTCCGCGGTAAATCGAGCCGCCTTCACGGGTGACGGCACTGACGACGCCGGACAGGGCCTCGCCGTACTCGGCGGTGTAGCCGCCGGACGTCAAGGATAGTTCTTCAAGCGCCGACGGAATGATCCGGATTCCGGAAAGAGCTACAAACGGATCCTGGATAGAATAACCGTCGAAATAATATGAGACCTGTCCCGATCGCCCACCGCGGACATGCAGGCTGTTGTTACGGTCAACTACCACACCCGGGTAATTGGTCAACACTGACTGCACCGTGATGATGTTGGGCAATGTCCTAAGATGATCTGACGTGAAGATGATCTTGGATGCCGTCAGAT
>JAOUEU010000159.1 GCA_029858555.1 Candidatus Zixiibacteriota bacterium | reverse complement strand
CGGCCGAATCGGCATAGACGGCAATGGTATCGGCAACTTCTATCGAATCAGCTATCCCGGCCGCGTCAGTATCCTCGAGGTCCGCGTAAAGCGATATCTTGGCGCCGCGTCCTCCGTAGCCGATATCTAGCGGGGGAATAAAACTGAAGCTGAAGGTTCCGCCCGTGACAGTGGCCGTACCCCGGTATATGGTGGGTCCGGTGACCTTGTATGCAACGGAATCCACCAGTTCTCCGTCGTCGTCGACCAGCCTATAGACCTTGTTCCGGTCGGTATCCAGAGCGTTGATAGTCAGGGTACCGTCTTTGATGATGGTCGCTCCGAAGGGGTCGACTATCCGCCCGGTCACGACGGCCGGAGCGAGAGCCGTAAGCGTAGACGGCGTCTCGGTGAATTCGATATCATGACGGGGCAAACCCAACCTCATCAGCGGATCTCCGAAGTACAGGAAGTTGCGGTCGTTTTGATTAGGAACGGGCGAGGTCCCGCCATACTGCCGTTCCAGTTTGGCTGCATAAAGGGCCTGACACATAGTCAGCGAGTCGTTATAAAGCATTTTGTCAAAAACGTCGACGTTGAGAGAATGGTTGGGGGAAGCGAATACCTGCCGGGTGGCCGCAATCGTGGCGATGGCGCCGCCCTCCGGCCTGACCAGCAAATCTTCCGACATGCCCTCCCGCTTGGGGTCATCAAAAAAGCCGATAGCGCATGACGCGGCGTAAAACAGCGGCAGGCGGGCATAGTTGTTCAGCCGCGGCAAGTCCGACTGCCGCGTAAACACGCGCTCGTGAGCCCATACATCCGGGTTGCCGTGGCCGACGAAATTAACCAGCAGGGTGCCTTTATTGATATCATCAACAATGGCGTCGTTTACATCGGGTTTGCGATTGTTTATTCGCGGGTACTCCCAAAGGTATATCTTCTCGCGGTTAAAGTAACCGGGGATATGCGAGCGATCGAGATCCTCCGTGTCCGTCACGTGAAATGTTTCGGTGGAGTGCGTGCCAAATTCATCATCAGCCACCAGCGATATTCTGGTGCGCCAGGCATCGAAAGTTTCCGACGACTCGTAGCGCTTGATTTTGTCGATGACCGTGTGCGCCTGAGAGACACTGGCTACCGGCCAGCGCGCGATCATCATGTCGTATCCGCGGTCGGGCGTGAAGTATGTCGAATCACCGTCGAGTATTCCGTAGCGCCCGAAATAGACATAGTTGTCATCAGACGATGTCTGGACCGGGTCCACGGGATGTACGAACGGCGGCACATAATTGCGGGTACCGGTGTCGAGAATGTCCAGAAAGTCGAAACTGCCATCGCCCACCAGCAGCACCGCGAAGGGCGCCGGTTCGGGGTAATTCTCGTAGGCGTATTTAAGAAAATCGCGAATGGCCAGCGGGTCGTAGACCCCCCAGCTGAAATTGTCCATAATCTGCTCAACTGTAAATATCTGAATCGAATAACCGGCGGCTTCACGATAGCTGACATATTCGTCCAGCACCGGCAGATAGACATCGTCGGTGACGATGATCATGTCTGTCTGACCGACGCCCTCGTACAAATCCCGCGGCACCGCTTCCTCAACCGACAGCGGCGCATAGGCCGCATCAAGCGTGGAAATAAAGAAACGGCTGACACCAAGGGGGGTCAGCGGTATCTCGAAGTCCAAGGTGTTCGACCGGGTATAGCCGGTCAACTCCACCGGACTGGCGGGATCGGTGATATCAAATAGGCGCGGTGTCCCGGTAAACCCGTCCAGAACGGAGATCCTGGCTTCACCGTCGAAGGCCCCAACCACCAGGTCCAGCCTGCCGGCCGCCGGTTGCGTGTAGCTGCCGTATTCTATATCGATGTTATCGAAGTATGGCTGGACAGTGCTGCTTCCCCACAACTCCAGTTCCACTTCATTGAGACCGTTGAGGAGTGCGGTTGTGCGATAGTTGCAGTTCTTGTCATTGCACGATTTATTTAATCCCGGGATATCGTTAACCGCCAGGTTCATAAAGCCATCGGGATAGCCGTTCGGCCCGGTCCGACCATTAAGGCTGACAACGGCCGTGTCGCCGGAAATGGCACCGGGCGTGGACACGAAGAAGGCCAGCGAAGCCTCGCTGGACCAGAACCAGGTATAGTAATCAATGATACCGCCGCTGTTGAAACGCCTCAGAGTGTTGTCCTGCTCAACATGGATGCGCCTTCGGAATGACACTACAAGCGAATCGTAGACTCCGTCCGGCTGGACGCCGCGCTGGTCCATCCTCAGCCCGGGGCCGGGGAAATTGTCGGAGACCGCCAGCCAGTACACATTGCGGTCGGAGTAGGCGTGATTGACGAAGGTATCCGCCGGCTGGTGCAGCCAGCGGTCCACATGCTCACCATAAAAAAGAATATAGTCGCCGGAGCCGAAGGTGCCGTCGCCGCCATCCTCGACTATTATCGGCAGCTCTTCGAAGGCGGGTCGCTCGATCTCGTTCGCCGCCGGAAGAGGCAGACCGCCGCCGTAAAACATGTGGATATTCTCCGATGGGAGGCTGCCAAGGGTCAGGCCGGCAGCCTCGAGCTGACCGCCGGTAACTCTGGTCAGCCCCGTCTTGTTGACACTGATGCGGTACCACACCGGAGTTACGGCAAAGGGTCCCGGCTGGGCGACGGCGGATTTGGCGAGCGGCCGCGCAGGGACAAGCCAGTTGCGGAATTCCGCATAGTTGGCTACAACTGATTGGAATATGTTATCAAAATGCGGGTCGTCGAGTACTCGGCCGCCGGTGGCCAGACCACCGGAAAACTCCAGCCGTATCTCGACCGACTCGTAGTAGCCATCCAGGAGAACGGGGTACACTTCTACCGTCACCATCTGTCGGCCTCGTAATGTGATCGGCTCAGACACCCGCACCAGAGACTGACCTGCGCTCAACCTTTCGGTGTCGGTGCCAGCTTTCTTGCGCGGGGTAAAGCTGCTGCCTTCTGCCAGCGTCAGGTCGACCCGCGCTCCAGCTGGAATACCGACTTTGATGGCCTCGACATAAACCGCAGATGAGTCGGCCGTAACGTATTTGATCAGACGGTCAGGGTCTATCTTTACCTGAAAGTGGAACTCGGAATCCGATGAAGATAGAATATTGATATTGGAAACTGTCGATTGTACACTGGAGAACAGCGGGAAACAGAGGACTAAAAGAAAAAGAGTCTTATACAAGAATCTAATCATACCGGGTAACCGCCCGGTCCGGGAACCGAAAGAATTCATAGCAACGGTAATCGGGCCCTCAATAGGCTAAAACAACAATTCTGTCAAAAAGCTACTTAACCGTTAACCGTGGTGCTATAAATTCGTCTCCTATATTCTGTATAAGACCTTATATATTAGAAAGTTCCCTCGATTTTGTCAAGTCAGGAACGGACTATTTCGCAACTGATGGAGCAATTTATCTGCCTGAACCTGATAAAGCCGAGGTGTTGGATTGTAAGGCATTGTCCTGCAAATGATTGTGGCTAAGCGAGGAAAGCCGCCCAGATGGCCTCGCTACTCTGTGATCCCCTAAATAATGAATTCCTTTTCCTACAATTCTAAAGATTTTGCCCACAACCGGTCCGCCCAACCCAATCGAGCCCAGCCGGGCCGCTCGACAGAGACCCCTCTGACAGAAGCCTCACCGGCAGCCTGCCGCCACCGACAGGCTATCGACCCACACGCTAATAGGCGTCGAGACAACTCCTGAATTGTTCCAGCAGCCGCTTTATTGTCGTTCCTTTCTCGACCAGACGGTCCTCATATTCGGACACCGTGCCCGCCGGGTAAAAAACCGCGCTATATAGTTCGTAGTAGGCCGAGACAACGCTGTCCAGGCTTTCGACGCCGGGAGGTGTGAGATAACCGGTCTCTTTCAGCCGGCCAACGCCGTATTCCATATTGTCTTCATTTGCCATTAGCACAGGTCTTTCATCTTTTGTCCACAGATCGACCATACGGCGCATCTCCTCGGCGGGAACATCCTTCCCCCTTCCCACCATTGCCTCACGCCACTGCCCCGCCACCTTGTTACCATAGTCAACGTAACGTTCGGCGATACCTGCAACGAGTCCGGCCGTAATATCCGCAATTTGCGCGGGCGAGGATGCGTGAACGCGGTTAGCCCACTCCGCTCTGACCCTCTTGGCACGAAGCTCGGCTGACGCCTGCGATTCTTCCGGCGTGCTGCCCGTTTCGATTTTGACACAGCCCGGCAGCACCGGCAGCGTCGCCAGCGAAAGGATGGATATGGCCCGAAGCAGGCTGAGGCGGACGGATCTCACGAGTTTACGTTGACTCCCCGAGGTTGTACCGGCTCCAGCTCGCATGTGAAGTGCCTGAGCAGGGCGGGCTGGCTTGTAATTTTATAGCCCGGCAACGATTCTTTCCTGGCGTTGATCCTGCACGCGATGTCGGCGACGTACTCAAGGTGCGAATTGGTGTAAACTCGTCGAGGCAGGGCCATCCGCACCAGTTCTTTCCTGGCCCTCACCTGCCGACCGGTGCCGGGCTCTACGCCACCGAACATGAGCGACCCGATCTCTACAGCGCGGACGCCACCTTCAGTATAGAAAGCGACCGCCAGCGACTGCGCCGGGAACTGCTCCGGCAGGATATGGGGCAGGAACAACCCGGCGTCGGCAAATACGGCATGCCCTCCGGTGGGTTCTATGATCGGTATCCCGGCCTGCTTGATCAGTTCGCCGAAGTAGGCCACCTGCTCGATCCGGAAATCAAGATAGGCAAAATCCATCACTTCGCGGAGGCCGACACTAAGCACATCCAGGTCGCGCCCGGCCAGGCCACCGTAGGTCGGGTAGCCCTCGATGATTATCATCAATTCCGTAAGTTTGCGGTACAACTCGGCGTCGTTCAGGGCGATAAAACCGCCAATATTGCCCAGTCCGTCCTTCTTGGCCGACATCATTACTCCGTCGCAGGTATCAAACATCTCCCCGACGATATATTCGATTGATTTCTCAGAGTAGCCTGGCTCATCTCTTTTGATAAAGTAAGCGTTTTCGGCAAAGCGGGCGCAGTCGAAGAAAAAGGGAATGCCGTGCCGACGGCAGATGTCGGAGACCTCGCGGATGTTCTTCATAGAAACGGGCTGTCCGCCAACCGAGTTGTTGGTGATCGTCATGATCACCACGGGGATACGGTCAGCCCCCTGGGTGCGAATGAACTCCTCCAGGCGGACAGTATCCATGTTTCCCATGAACGGCCGGGCCTCGGCGGATTCAAGATCGGGACTGGGAAAATCCACGGGTATGCCTTTTTTGTGCTGGGCGTTGGCACGGGTGGTGTCAAAATGCGTGTTATTCGGGACATAATCGCCTTCCCTGACGATAGTGCTGAAAAGCATGTTTTCGGCCGACCTTCCCTGGTGGCAGGGCACGACAAACTCCTTGCGAAAAATGTCCCTGACGGTTTTCTCGAACCGGCGGAACGAGGCCGCCCCCGCGTAAGATTCATCTCCGATCATCAGCGCCGCCCACTGCCGGTTGGACATCGCGGCCGTGCCGGAATCGGTCAGAAGATCGATGTAAATCTCATCGGCATCAACCCGGAACAGGTTATACCTGGCCCGGGCGATAATGCTCTCCCGTTCCTGGCGATTAAGTAGTCGTATCGACTCGACTGATTTGATTCGATAGGGTTCCGCCGGCTGATGACGTTTTTTCACGACTGCCTCCTTGGTTTTGACGGTTAATGCTCAACAACCTGAAAGGAAGACCGTGCTTAGGTAACGTTTTTCACCCTTCGCCGGTGGTAATCCAGACCCAGGTGGATAACTGAGTGCCTGTACTCTTTATACATGGATATTAAACTCTCTTCAGTTCGAATTCCGGTACGATTTTTCCTGTTATAATCTGCCTGTCATTCAATACTTCCGGACACTCGTGCTGTCTCAGGAGCGGATAGTCATCGATGTTCTGGACGAGTCCGAGCTGCTTGAATATCTCCACAAAGATCGGGCCTCGAGCCCGCCAGTTGCCATCGTGGATTTTTACGGCGATACCTAACGGCGGATCGGCCAGGCCGATTCCCTGAATGGCCTCGGCTCCCACCTTGCACACCAATCGTCCGGGAAAGGAGTGCATCATTTCCGCATCAAGTCGCTTCCGGCCGGAGACCATCTCCGGGTACTCCATCATGGCGTTCCTGACACGGTCCAGGGCCGACTTCAGCTGGTCGTCCTGGCCCCGGGCGTTAGCCAGTTTCATAAACGCCACCGCCAAATTCACAATTGGCAGAGGGAAATTGGGAGCGCTGCAACCATCCACTCCCACCGTCATCTTGTCGGCGGGATAGTCACAGAAGCGGGACAGCAGGTCTTTAACCCGCCGTTGCGTTCGGCTGGCCGGGTTCAGATACTCCGCCTTATCATCGCCGAGATACACCGCCTGGGCCAGAAAACCCGAATGCTTACCGGAGCAATTGTGGCGCGCCGGGTCTTTGTCTTCGCCGTTGTGCGCGGTCAAACCGGCGAACTTCAAGTACAGGGGTAAATGAGCACCGCATTTGAGATCCTCCGGGCTGTTGCCGGCGGCCGCGAGATTGGACAGGACTACCTCACGGTGCTCGTCGGTGCCGTCGTGCGAGCCGCACATCACCGCCAACTGTTTTGGCGACAACCGGTATTTGTCGGCGGCACCGGAAAGAAGCATCGGCAGCACCTGGAAAGGTTTAATGGAGGAGCGTGTCATCACGGCCAGCCGTGGATCACCCAGGTAATGAGTGAGCTCTTCCCGTCCGTCTACCACTGCTATGGTAGCGTAGTGAATAGCCTCGACGGCTTCTCCGCGATAGACTCTGGCCGCTATCTCAACCATCGGCCTAAATATATTCCATTCGGTTCAAACGACAAGAGATTTTGTTGGGATGACAACCGGCGTACTCGGCTGCTGGCAAGTGCGGCCGCCGCCGCAGTCAGCGACGGCCACGACATCTGCGCCGATATGGACTGCGGCAGGAACCGGCCGCAGAGTCCGGCGGCTAACCTCGCTGCGCCCCGAGGAATTGCTGGATTAACTGGGCCAGGCCCTTTATCTTCGACGACAGGTGCATCTTCCAGGCATCGCCATCACGCCGCATAGTCAGAACGTTCATCTCCTCCAACTCCCCCTGGTTGATACTCATGGTAGTCCGCGAGACCACGTGCACGAGGTCATTGCTCTCGGCAACCTCGCCCACTACCTGAGTCTGCATCGACAGGAAGGTCTGCCTTAATTGGGGGACATTGTCGAAAACCAGGTTCATGATCGCGGCGAAAAACTCAGGCGCCGGTTTGTCGCGGAGAGCCTTGACGCTGACATCCTGGCCAAATAGCACCACCGTGTCCTGGAGAA
>JAOUEU010000158.1 GCA_029858555.1 Candidatus Zixiibacteriota bacterium | reverse complement strand
GATCCGGTCGGGCATACCGACACGCAGGCGCCGCAGAACTCGCAACCGGCCTCGTAATGGCTCCGGTGGAAGGCGGGCCCGATCGTTGTCTCGCGACCCCGGTCATTGAAAGCCAGCACGTTGGCCGTGCGCAACTCCTGACATACGCGGACGCACCGGCCACACAGGATGCACAGATTGTAATCCCGGTCGTAGAAGGGGTCTTCCTTCTCCACCCGCAACTGGCGGTAGTATATGGGATACTGGATATCCTTGATTTCTAGATAGTCGACGACGTCCTGAAGTTCGCACTGGCCGTCATTGGAGCAGTAGCGGCATCCCGTCGTGACACCGCTCTTGCGGATGGTACCCATGTACTCGCAGCATTGCTCCTTTTCCCCGCAAATCAGGCAACTCGAGGGATGCTCACTGAGGAACATATGCAGGATTTCCCGGCGTGTCGCCTGGACCTGGGCGGTATGAGTGCGAATCACCATGCCATCCGTCACCGGCGTGGTGCAGGCCGTGGGCAGGGTACGCATGCCCTCCACTTCGACCACGCACATCCGGCAGCCCCCATACGGCGTCAGCTCCTCCTGGTAACAGAGAGTGGGAATATAAACGTCATGCTGACGGGCCGCTTCGAGGATGGTCAGACCCTCGGCTACGCGGTAGGGCTTGTTGTCTATAGTGATATTCATTGCTGCTTTTTTCTGTTTCATGACGCCCTCCGCTCGGATTTGATGACGATGGCATTGCCGGCCAGAGGATCGAAACGGCAGACTTCGTAGCACGCCTTGCACTTTATGCAAAGTTGCAGATCGATTTTGTGCAGCTCTGTTCTGGTGCCGGTGATAGCGCCCGTCGGGCAGAGATCCACACAGCGCTGGCAGCCGTTGCACTTTTCCGGGTCGATGTAATAGTTGACCAATTCCTTGCAGCCGGCCGCGGCGCAGTACTTCTCCTTAACGTGCTCAAGGTACTCCGAGCGAAAATAGCGCAGAGTCGTGAGCACCGGGTTGGGCGCCGTCTGACCGAGACCGCACAGCGACGCTCTCTGTACCGTTTCGGCCAGGGACTGTAGCCGGGAAAGGTCCTCCGGTTGTCCCTGACCTTTGACGATTTTCTCCAGAATATTGACCATGTGCCAGGTGCCCACCCGACAGGGCACGCACTTGCCGCAGGATTCCTTTTGAGTGAAATGCAGGAAATAGAGAGCCAGGTCGACGGCGCAGGTTTCTTCATCCATGACGATCAAACCGCCTGAGCCCATGATGGACCCGGCCGCGGTCATCGACTCGTATTCCACCGGCAGGTCCAGAAACTCCTCGGAGAGGCAGCCCCCGGACGGTCCGCCGGTCTGCACGGCCTTGAAGGGTTTCCAGGAACCGCCGCCGATGTCGAAGATGATTCTCCGCAACTTCGTGCCCAGCGGGACCTCGATGAGTCCGCCGCGCCGAACTTTCCCGACCAGCGAGAACGTCTTGGTGCCGTAGTTGCCCTGGACGCCGAACTGGCGATACCAGGCCGGGCCGTTACGCAGAATGTTCGGGAGCGTCCCGAGGGTTTCCACGTTGTTGATGATAGTCGGTTTGCCGAAGGCGCCGGATATAGCGGGAAACGGCGGGCGCGATTTGGGCATGCCCCGTCGACCCTCGACAGCGCCTATGAGGGCAGTCTCTTCGCCGCAGACGAAAGCTCCGCCGCCTTCCTTGAGTGTGATGTCAAAGTCGAAACCGGAGCCGAGGATATCTTTTCCCAGGAGACCGTAATCGGTCATCTGCTCCATGGCCCTTTTGAGTCTGGCAATCGCCAGGTAGTACTCGGAGTTAATGTAGATGTAGCCGTGATTGGCGCCGATGGCGTAGGCTGCAATCAGCAACCCCTCGAGGACGGCGTGAGGGTCGCTCTCGATGAGCGAACGGTTCATGAACGCTCCCGGATCACCTTCCGAAGAATTGCAGATCATGTATTTGACAGTGCCGGGAACGCTGCGGCAGATTTCCCATTTCTTGAAAGTAGGAAAACCGGCGCCGCCCCGTCCCCTGAGTCCGGCTTCCTTGACGTCCTCGATGACAGCCTCGGGGCCCTTCTCAAAAGCCTTGATAAGCCCTTCGTAACCGTCGTTGGCCAGGTAGTGGTCGATATCATCGGGGTCGATAAAGCCGCAATTTCGCAGGACCAGCCGCACCTGCGGCTTGAGCATGGGCATCTCAAAGAATGGAGGGATGCCGTCCGTCAGCGGGCTGCCGTTGCTGCCGAAATGTCCGACCGCCAGGCCGGGCGACGGGTTGCCCTTGACGAGCAGGTTCTCGATGATTGTTCTGGCCTTCTCGGGAGTCACATTGCCATAGCTGATTCTTGGCTCACCCGGCAGCTCGACATCCATCAAAGGCTCCAGGTAGCACGGCCCGATACAGCCAACCGGCACGATAGTCGCTTTGAGGTTGTTCTCACGAAGCACCTGGCGGATTATTTCTGCGAGTCGCGTGGCGCCGGCGGCCCGGCCGCATGTAGCCGAACCCAGGTAGATGACAGGAACCTTGCTGGCCTTCAAAGATGCCCACTTCTTCCTTGCCTGTGTTCTTTTCTGCTCGAACTTATTCATATTTATTCAGAATTTCTTTCAGGCCAACTACCATGGTGCGGCCGTAGGTTTCGTCGTTTATCTGGACGACCGGTGCCAGGGCGCAGCAACCCAGACAGGTCACCCGCTGAAAATCAAACCGCCCATCATCAGTGGTCTGCCCCACCGAGATGCCGAGATTCCACCCCAACTCGTCGGTCAGGAACTGTCCCCCGTGGACGTGGCAGGCGGTTCCCATGCAGACCTTGACAGTGTTCTTCCCCGGTTTGGTGAATCGGAACCTGGAATAAAAGGAAGCCACACCATAAATCTGGTTTTCGGAGATCTTCAAAAAGCGGGAGACACGCTCGACAGATGTCTCCGATATGTAGCCGTCCTTTTCCTGGATTCTCAGGAGGATGGGCAGCAGGTCGCCCTCGACCCCTCTAAATCTGGAAAATATGCTGGTATAGTCTGTGTCTTTCACAGAAGTTTCTCCCGTTCGCTTATGTATCGTGGGTTGTCTTCTATTCTACTCTTCAGGTTTGCTCTCTTCCGCCAGAAAGATGCAATCGGTCAGATCGACTTCACCCCGGACAAAATCTTCGGCAAAGGCCATGCAGGTTGGCGCCCCGCAACAGCCACAGTCAATCTGGCGCAGCTTCTGAAAGACGCGCTCGCGCTCTTTCATTCTCTTGATTGATGTCTCCAGATCGGTGTCGAAGTACGTGGTAGGGCGCGGCAGAACCGGGTTTTCAAAGAAATAGAAACCGTCCTCCAGTTTTCGCTCGATCTCCTCATCATTCACGCTGATGGGCTCTTCGTACTTCTCTCTCTGCTTGATGGTATTGGTGCGGGCCACGTATGGATTCTCGACGCTGTACGGGCCGCCGATGCAGCCCTCCATATGAGCGAGAACTTCCACGAAGTGAATATTGCGCAGGCGCGAGTTTTCGACGTCATCGAGGATGCGCATAACGTGATCCAGACCGGAGACAGCCAGCCAGTTGGGCATCCGGGCGGAACGCGTCAGACTCCCCAGCATGGTCCAGCCGGTGTTGAACGAAAAGCCCTCCGGTACCTGGCTTTCGTCGAATTTCTCTTTAACGGCAACTACATGGGGCAGCAATATGGAGTACACATCGCTGATTGAGACTGCTCCATCAAACCATGATTGCGCTTTTTCGGCGGGCTGTTTTATCGATACGATCTTGGCAGGACAGGTAGCCACATAGATTATCCCAATCTCCTCGGGCCTTAGGCCCAGCCGCGCCGGAAGGGTGGTCCTTATCTCGCGGGCCGTCTCCTCACGCGGCACGTCCAGGGGCACGACCAGTTCTACCAGGTCCGGGTATTTCACCTGGATTAACCTGACTATTGACGGGCAGTACGACGATATGAGCGGCAGACGACCCTTGTACTTGGCCATGTATTTCATCAGAACCCTGGCCAATGTCATGGCTGAGATGCCGACATCGACAACGTCGTCGAACCCCAGTTCCTTGAAGGCGAGATGAATTACGTAAGGGTGAATGCTGGGATCGAACTGCGAATATAACACCGGCGACGGGACAATTACCTTGTACTTGAACCTCGAGAATTCAGCGACCGGATCGGCAATCGGAACGATAGCGCCTTCCGGGCACACCGAGATACACTGGCCGCAGTCAACGCACAGTTCATTGGATATGACGGCTTTCCCCTGCCGAATGCGGATGGCCTGCGTCGGACAATGACGCATGCACGTCATGTGACCCCGGCATTTCTGCAAGTCTACTCGATGGGCATGGTAATACTGCAACCACATCCTCCTGTGAAGCCGGTAAGACCTCAGTTGATGAAAAACTTCATGCTGACTCTGGTTCCTTTATCGACTTCGCTTGTCACGTCCAGTTCGTCGCAATTCCGCTTGATGTTTGGAAGACCCATGCCGGAGCCAAAACCCATAGCTCTCATCTCCTCGGTAGCCGTCGTGAATCCTTCCTGCATCGCGGCCTGGACATCGGGAATTCCCTTTCCCTCGTCCTCAATCGCAACTGTTATGGCGTTGGGCGTGACCGAGAGTTGAACCCGTGCCTTCCGAGCGTGCATGACGACATTCATCTCGGCCTCGTAGGTGGAGATGGCGACCCGGCGTACCAGCTTGGGGTCGAGCCCTATTTTTTTCAGAACCGATTTGACTTCGGTCGAAACCATGCCGGCGTTGGCGAAGTCGTTGCCCGCGATGGAGAATTCCTGGCTGAGAAGCATGTCTTTTGATTTCTGCTCCTGCCGCGTGGCCAGCGCCGACAGCGCGGTGCCGTTTCTTTTGGCCTCAATGACAACGCAGGCGTCGTACATGTCCAGGTCCGTTGATAACAGCACTAGGTTATTGTCTCGGGCGAATTTACCCGAGCCGTCCTTGGGTTTTTTGCCGCGCACGAGGACAACCCCCTTGAACTCCGCCATGTGGGCGGAGATTATGGCTTGTTGCGTGGCCAGCCCGGTCAGTAGAATGGAGTTAGGTTTACCGAAGGCCAGAACGTCGCTCATGAGATCAGAAGCATAGATGTGATCGACCTCGGCGTCGAGGCCGTCAGCCCCTTCAATGACCATGGCCCCCAGGGCCTGTTTGATGGTTCTAATATTCACGTTGCTTGTGCCGCCTTCACCGTCTGTTCCGGGATATGCCGGTCTCGCCGAGAGATTGTCGGTTTTTACTCACCGGCATACGCGTAAGGTGTTTTTAGCTGCTTACCAGCCCCAATCCGTAGAGCTTTCCTATCAGCTCGAAACTTGGCAGGTCCGTGGCAAGGATGGCGATATTATGTTTGGTGGCCAGGTCCACCGTTTCCTGCGGAACGCTCTTGCCGCTGGTGACAATCACCGCCGAGACATCGACCAGATTAGCTGCAGGCACGACACTCTTGTGCGTCTGGACGGTCACCCACAGGTTACCCGATTTTGCGCCGGCCATGACGTCGCTGAGCATATCTGAGACAAAGACGCCGCTTATCTCGCGGTGTTCGAATTTACTCAGTGGCTTGAGTCCGATTTTTTCAATCACGTCTTGAGTGGTCATGAAAGCTCTCCTAGTTTTGTACTCGCCAAAGGCCCGATCCCCGTTACAAGAGAGGTTTGCGGCTCTCCGGCGGCTCCAGGGACAGCATACCCCGGTCGTGTATGAATTCACCCTTGCAAAGGGAGAAATCTTCTATCAAATTGAACGGAAGAATCTTTATCCGTGAGCGAGCCGTGTCCCTCCTCTGGTTGAAGTACTCGCTGAGAACGTCCAGTTTGTAGGGGGGGATCGGTGTGGCCGTGGCAGTCGGCAGGTGTCCGAAGCCTACCAGTATCCAGGTTTTCGCCGCCTCATATTCCTGCCGCAGAGCCTCGACCTTGCAGTCGTGCATGCAACTCGTGCAGTGCAGCAGCCCCATCAGGTCGTAGAACTTCTCCAGGTGGCCGCATTTCTTGCAACGGAGATCGAAGCGAAAGGACTGGGCGCTTTCCACACGGCTCCAGAAATGATCCCCTTCCCGGTACTCATCGCCCAGCGCTGGCGTGTCTTCCACCGAGAAATAGGTCCTCACGCCATTGCAGTAGGAGCACTTCTCAAAAGCGATGAAGCCGAACTGTATATTCGTCATTTCCCACTGATGTTGGCATCCCGACATCTTCTGTTTATTTCCTTATTCCGTCTGGTTGACGGGCTGCTCCCCAGGACTCGTCAGTGCGCGGCTCTCGGCTATCAAAAAACCCTATATTATAGCTATCTCCAGCACTCATCCCTGGTACATGGTCGCATAGGCTGTGGTTGGACAGGTGGCTGACATTTCGCGGGATCGTTCCGGGCCTGTCAGACCGCGGGCAAGTTCCTTGCCGGCCGGCTTTTGCGCCAGCCGAGGTTTCAGGGGCCGCCCTGACCGGCCTTGCCGAAAAAGCCAACCATTTTAGCCATAATTACCGGCAATATATATAATTGTGAAAACACTCACAAGAAAAATCTGGCTGATAGGCTTTGTCCGTCCCTGCCGGCGTTCGTGTGCGGACCTTTTGACTGCACCAGGCGCAACGCGAAACACCCCGGAATGATAATCTTTACTTGTTAGTAGTGTTTGAGCCGTCCCGAGTCGCCTGTGTTTGCTGACCGGAGTCAGTAATATGGCCCGTCGATCTTCAATTGCACAGATGCCCGCCGGAACAATCATTTGTCAAGAACCGGTCGGTTTATTATACTGCAGCCATTCAAACGAAGTACATGACAGTATAAGCGTCGCCGTTGCGGACGGCGCGCGTTGCAGGAGGACACGATGGATTTAGGCTCCGCTGACAAAATTCTCGATTTCGCGATCAGAAAAGAAGAGGACGCGGCCAAACTCTATACTGATCTCGCCGCCAGGATGGACAGGCCTTATATGAAGAAAACGTTCGAGGGCTTCGCGCGTGAAGAATTAGGTCACAAGGCAAAGCTCGTGAGTGTCAGGGAGGGCAGGAAACTGGTTCTGTCTGATGAGAAAGTCCAGGATTTGAAAATCAGCGACCACCTCGTCGATGTCAGACCGTCGGCTGAACTCGACTACCAGCAGGCGCTGATTCTGGCCATGAAAGAGGAAAAGGCCGCCTATAAGCTTTACAGCGACCTCGCCGAGGCCGCAGATGATACCGGTCTCAAGGAACTGTTTCTGGCGCTGGCCCAGGAAGAGGCGAAACACAAGCTTCGGTTCGAAATCGAATACGACGAGCAGATATTGTCTGAAAACTGAGTCGCCGCGAGGCCCCGCTGACCGGCGCCGTGCGAAGATTGCGGTGGCGACGACCTTCATAAAAATAAGCCCGGCTTGTTTGCCGGGCT
>JAOUEU010000157.1 GCA_029858555.1 Candidatus Zixiibacteriota bacterium | reverse complement strand
GAGCCGAGCCCCCATGAGTTATTGGATATCTTGCCGTTAAAAAGGGTTATGGCGGCAGCGTATTCGTTTTGGGCCTGGGACGCGGTGCTCCACCAGAGGTAGGACACCAGGTCGGCCGCTGGCGCCATGCCGCGATAGGTGCCGCCGGACGCCGAACCATCACCCATGATGATGCCGGCCACGTGCGTGGCGTGGTAGTTGGTGCTCGAGAAACTGCCGATGGCGATGCGCCCGATAAGATCGGGATGGGCCTGGTCGACGTTGCCGCCATCCCACTCGGCCACCATCACCCCGGCGCCGGACAGATTATATGGGGGTTGCTGCATGTACTCGGCCTGGGTGTTTATCCGCGCCAGGTTATTGTCAACCTGTTGTGGGGGATTGACGAGTTTTACCCAGATAACGGCGTCGAGATCCGCGAGCCGATAGTAGGCCTGTTCGGGGAGGATGAGATCGATGGCGTTGCTCAGTGGCTCCAGACCGACTATCTCGGCTCCGAATTCGCGCTGAAAACGTTCCGACCAACCCTGGAGATTCTCGTCCCGGTGCAGAACCACCATGAACTGGGCTCGGCCGCCGTCACGGCGCGCCCATTCGGCAATGCCCAAATCAGCCAGAAGCGGGGAAATCTTATCCACAGGCTCGATGCTGCCCAGCCACCGTATGCCATACGTGTCTATGGTGGCCTGGTCGACGGCCTGACTCAACTTTGCCGTAAAAGCATAGTTGGGCACATAATCCAGAATTTGAACGCCGGCCTCGGCGAGTCGCTCTTTGACGGATTCATCAATGGGTCCGTCGAACTGAACGAGGATGTGTTTATCCACCAGGGCAACCGATTTGGCCGCAGCATCCTTGATCCGGTCGGTGGAAAAGTGGTTGGTTTTCAGCTTAACGGCATAGTCTAAATCTGCACTGAAGGCCGTTGAAGCCCCGAAGATGCAAAGAGAGAAGACGCCGGCGTAACAAAAACGTCTCATGATACATAGCCCCTGACTGCTGGGTTGTTGGTTTGCTCTATGTATTCAGCAGTACATAGATATACTTATCGACTCGTTTCCAATATAACGCCAGTCATCCTATTGTCAACAACTATCTTGTTGAAAGAGATGTAATTAGGGGCGGAACCCGCATGCGGCATTTTATGTTTGAGGAGCCTGTACGGGATTGTAATGTTTCGGCAGGCGACAGGAGGCGGTGTGGCAAGGCGATACTGGCTTTTCAAATCCGAACCGAGTAGTTTCAGCGTGGATGATCTGCTCGGAGCGCCTGGTCGGACCACCTGCTGGGAAGGAGTCCGGAACTACCAGGCGCGTAACCTGCTGCGCGACAATGTAAAAAAGGGGGACGGGGTATTTTTCTACCACAGTGGCGCCAGACCCAGCGGTGTCGCCGGCATCTGCGTTGTGACCCGCAGCGGTTATCCCGACGATTCCGCACAGGACCCGAATAGCGGGTACCATGATCCGCGGGCCACCGGGGGAAATCCGATCTGGTATATGGTCGATATTCGGCTGGCTCGGAAATTCACAAACGTGGTTCCATTATCTCTTATAAGAAATACTCCGGGGCTGGAGAACATGGTGCTCTGTCGAAAAGGGAACAGGCTTTCTATACAGCCGGTAGCTCCGTCGGAATGGAGGTTGATTCAGAGGCTTGCCGGGACGCTGCGATGAGCCGCGCGCTGTGGATTGAGAAGCCGCCGATAGAACCCGCCGCGTGGAAATGGAGGAAACCCGCGAGTAATCGGGGCGGTTTTACCACTGAGCCAGTTAAGATATGGCCTTGACTTAACGACAAAAAATAATAACTTGGCTAGGTAATGCCGGGGTAGCTCAGATGGTTAGAGCGCCTGTCTGTGGAACAGGAGGTCGACAGTTCGATTCTGTCCCCCGGTATTTTTCCCTCGATGTGCCACGCAGACATTGTTCGGTTTCATACCACTCCCGTCGACGGCCGTGGCCGGAGCGATTTCCTGTTGCTTCATGGAGCTGGTCAGCCTATATTGTAGCAAATTATGAGCGTTCACACGCACCCGTGCAGTTTGAGACAGTACCGTTATGGATAAAGACAATAGCGGCGAAAAATATGCAGCGCGTCCTCTCGGCCTTGCTGAAGGAAGCATGATCTCTCAATATGAGATACTGAGCCGCCTTGCCTGGCCGGGGCCGCAAGAGACATATCTTGTCGAGGACAACGCCCTCGGCCGCATAATGGTGCTGCGGTTGTTACCTGTCGAGAATGCGGCTGACGAAGTATTCAAGTCTCGCTTTGTAGCGGAAATCCAGGCCATGGCATCTCTGCGGCATCCCAATGTCGCCACTGTAAACGAGATCTCCCGATACGAAGAGCGACCTTTTTATGTGCTGGGCCTGGGGGAGGGCCGCCTGCTGAGCGACATCATCGCCGGCTGCGAGCTATCGGCTGACGATGCCCTTGAAATTGCGATCCAGATCGCGGAAAGTCTGAAATATACGCACGGTGCGGAGATGCTTCATAAGGGTCTTAGCCCGGCAACGGTTTTCGTTGACCCGGCCAGCTGGGTGCGGCTGTTCGACTTCGGTCTGGCGTTTCTGATGGACAGTCGTCAGTCCGACTCAGCCGACAGCCTGCGACCCTATGCCGCGCCGGAACTCATAGCTCACAAGCGGGCGGATAATCGAAGCGATATATATTCGCTGGGGATGCTCCTGCGCGCGATGGTTAGTGGCCGTAGACAACTAACCGGGGACAACCCGGTTCAGTCACTGCCAGCAGGCAGTGCCGTTTTTGCGGAGAGTCTGGGCCGCCTGATCGACAGGGCCGTCATGGAACGACCTGAGGACCGCTACCAGTATATCGATGACTTCCTGGCGGACCTCAAAAAACTCCAAATGCAGATAATCCGCCGGAATAATGAGGCCCAGTTTCGGTCCCTCACCGACGATATCCTGGACAGTTCCTGGGACGGCATATGCATTCTCGATCCTGACTTCCGTATAGTCTGGATGAACCGGGCCCTGGAGCGCTACCTGGGCTTGCACCGGGAAGATGTCGTTGGTTCGGACATGCGGCATCTTGTAGAGGATCGAATAAAGCACATGTTTGAACATCCGGAGGATGTGAGCCGGAAGTTGCTGGCTACCTATGAGAACAACACGTACATCGAACACTTCGAGTGCCATATAATTCCCGAGGGAAAATGGCATGAAAGGTGGCTGGAGCACTGGAGCCAGCCCATCCGCTCGGGTCCCCATGCCGGCGGCCGCATCGAGCATTACACCGATATAACCGAGCGCAAGAAAGCCGAGCGAGCCCTGCGCCTGACTCAGTATTCCGTCGATCATGCCGCCGATCCCGTTTTCTGGCTGGGACCGGATGCCCGTTTCTTTTATGTCAATGAGGGCGCCTGCAGGGTGCTGGGCTATACGCGCGAGGAGCTGCTGTCCCTGACGGTTCACGACATTGACCCGAACTTCCCCGCAGAACGATGGGAAGAACACTGGTATGACATTAAGAAAAGGGGTTCGAAATCGTTCGAGTCTCACCACCGGACCAAGGACGGCCAGCTCATATCGGTAGCAGTCACTGTCAACCATATTGAATTCGACGGCCGGGAATACCACTGCTCGTTCGCCAGGGATCTTTCGGACCGGGACCAGGCGGACCAGGCCCTCCGGGAGAGTCAACGGGCCCTGGCCACGCTGATGAGTAATCTGCCGGGAATTGCTTACCGCTGTATGAATGACCGTGACTGGACGATGGAATTTGTCAGTGAGGGCTGCAAGGAGCTTACCGGTTACGATGCCGCTGATCTTGTCCACAATGCGAAGATTTCTTATGCCGGGATCATACATGCCGACGATCAGGAATATGTCTGGGACGAGATTCAGGCGGCCCTCGCCGAGGACCACCATTACCAATTGAACTACCGCATTATCACTAAAGAGGGACGGTTAAAGTGGGTCTGGGAGCAGGGTTGCGGTGTTTACTCCGAGGGCGGTACGCTGACGGCTCTGGAAGGCTTTATCACCGACATTTCAGACCGCATTCAGATTGAGGATACACTCCGGAAGACGACCCACGAACTGCGTTCCGAGCGCGAGACCCTTACCGAAAAAAACATAGCCCTCAAGCAGATTCTGGATCACATCGAGGGGGATAGAAAGGACTACCGCCAGCAAATCTGCAGTGATGTCGAGCACGCGATAGTGCCCTTTCTCAGGAAGCTGAAGGAGAGGGCCGGCGAGGACCAAGGCGAGAGTTTCGAGGCACTCGAGACCGACCTTAAGGCGGTGCTCGCCAAAGACATAGATATCTTCCGCGATCGCTATGCCCGGCTCACGCCGCGAGAACTGGAAGTGTGCGACCTGATCAAAAACGGCTTGTCTTCCAAGCAGATCTCCGACCGGTTGAATCTGTCCCCGGTGACCGTTCACAAGCACCGCGAACAGATAAGAAAAAAGCTCGGAATTACCAACAAGCGCGTCAATCTGAGTCGCTTTCTCCGGTCACACTGAGCGCCGCCGTCATACGCAGTAAATACGCAAAACATGCGTATTGACCGCACCATTAAACAATGTATTTTGTACCCGTAGGTTGGGTTTGCTTCTTTTATACAAAGTTTAAGCGACCTGATCACTGAGCACGTGATACTACAACAGAGTCGTTTAATGCCCCGCGTCGTTCCCCTCCCCCGGCGTGGGGCTTTTTTTTGTGCGGTCCCGTTGTATCCTCAACCGAACCGGCCGAATCAAGCATTCGATTTCCTCAATTTGCGATGGGAAAGGGAGCCGGTTGGAGGCGGTTGCCTGATGCCAAGGTCTACATGATTATTACAAGCTTACCCATCTGGACATCACCCCGGTCGTCCTCGACCGTCCAGTAGTAAATTCCGGAGACCACCAGTTGCGTGTTACGCGTGATGAGGTCCCATTCGCCGTGAGTGGCCACAGGCGCGGCCGGATCGGCGTCGTGCCTGAGTTCGCGCACGAGGTCACCGTCGAGCGTAAAAATGCGGATCGTGCACCTGGGGGGCAGGTTGGCGAAGTTTATCACGCGCGTACGGTCGGGCGGCCGGTCGATATCCATGCGACCTTCAAAGCCGTCCTCGCGGTAAGCCGCCTCCAGGATGTACGGGTTGGGATAAACGTAAACTTTCAAACCTTCCCGGTCGACCTCGTCCCAGGTGCTGTTGGGATATGCCTCCCTGGCGCCGCCGGTCACGGCCGTTTCCAGAGACGCCAGGCCGGATTTGGGGGAGCCGTAGTCAAAGGCGGTCACGTTGACCCAGTAAGGCACCGTCGGCAAAAGGTTATCGATCGTCAATGCATACTCGAAGTATTTCAGGTAGCCGTCTTCGGTCAGTTCGTTTGGCTGCGCCGAATCGGGATCGAGGCTGCCGGGGTATGTCTGGTCAGGATAAATCTTTTCGATGGGCGTGGTTACTCCGGGCACGGAGGCATTGAAGTCCTGGGCATCGAAATAGAAAACGGAGTCGGCGAAGAGGGGGTGTACGTACGGAGTGCTGCGCGTGTAGGCCAGCGGATTGAAGTCGGGATCGTTGCAGGAATCACCGTAAAGGCAACGCAGTTCGTCAATGGTGAACGGCGTTTCGGTCAGTTCGTAATCGGGCTCGGGTCGTCGGTTGACATTCCAGACGAACTTGTTGTAGTCCTCCCGGTCGTACGAAGCCACGAGGCTGAAACTTTCTTCCCGGTCATCGCGACCTATATAAACGCGATAACCTTCGAAGTCGATCTCTCTCGAGAAGATATCCCGGGTTGTCTCGGAGCGCTGGCCGTTGAAGCGCAGGCGCAGTGTCCCCGGGCTCGCGGCCAGCCAGAACACCGGGGCGGGGGGAGGGGCCGCCCCACGGAAATCCGGCACCCCGTCGCCTTCGTAGTAAAACGTATCGCACGCAGTGTAGATCCAGGCGGTGTCGGTCTGGAGCGGGTCTTCCGTGAGAGTGTCGATACGGCCGATGGCCGAATCGGTGCAGCATTCACGCCAGTCGCCGAAATCGCCGTCGCCGTCCGTATCCACACCCGGGTTGTCGTACACCCATGAGGCCCAGTTGGCGTTGGCGGCGAAATCGCTAAAGTCCAGGTTGGCATTGTACAGGTCGGGGTGGTTCGGCAGGTTGGCAACGTTGCCGGCGACGTAGTGCAGATTTTCCCCGCCGACATAGGCAAACGATATCGGCAAGGTCTCGCCGGGATCGATCTTGAACGGCCCGAAAGACAACAGGTACCGCGTGTCGAAACCGTCCGCGAAATCCGCCGCGAGGTCCTGGTTGGGATACAGCCAGAGAGTATCATCCTCCCTTATGGCAGCTGTGTAGGTCTGGTTATAGTCGAACTCCCGGTTACTCAGGACATAGTACTTGTTGGCATCGCCCTCGGGTGTGCCCAGGCCGCCGGTGCCGTAATCGCGAAAAGGCTCTTTTTTCCGGCCCACGCGCGATTTCTCCCGGGGACCGAAATCAAACGACGGGTTGCCGTTGCCGATCCACCAGTTGAAACTCACGTCCAGGTCCTCGGCGGGCGTGCGGATAATTCGCGTTCCCGTTACGTGGGGGCACTGATGCACCTGGCCGTCACTGTAGACCAGGTCGAAGTCGCCGTCGCTGTCGGCTATCCAGGCGGCGAAGATCGTGTCAACATATTCGCATTCACCCCAGGTGACAGGGTATGTACGCAGAAAACCGCAGTGGTCATCGGTGAACTGGTAGGTGCTCAGGCAGTCAAAGCAGACCATGCCGTCGACATAGATGCCCATGTACACTTCTTCGAGCTTGCGCGTTCCGATATTCTTGATCTGGTAGTCGAACAGAACGAAGTCCTCGGCATATGCGTACGACCAGGCGTACGACGCCTGCGTCACCTCGATATTGAGGGGCGTGTGCACCCGGCCGAAAAAGTCGTTGGGGATACCCGCCCGATAGGTGTCGGTGTAGACGGCGATGTAGTCCTCCTCGGAGACGGCGCCCTCGTACTCGGGTTTATCGGGGTCGCGGATGGAACGGTAGACCATCTCGCCGAACGGAGCCTCGTCGGGATACATCTCGCGGACAACCTGCCAGCCGTCGGCGCCGACCGACACCAGCGTGTCCCGGCCGACGACGGCGCCGATCCAGAAAGCCCCCGCGAAGAGATATTCCACCGCCGACCGCCGGGGATACTGACAGGAATAGGGTATTTCATCACCGGTGAACCAGTCCTGGGAGGCCCCGGGGTGGTTATAGATGCCGAAAGTGCCGTTGTTGGCGACGGCCAGCGCGATTTTGCCCGCCCGGTGCTGCACCAGAGCATGGGCCGGAGCCCCGACTGTGGCGAACGAGCTGCCAAAGGCTTTGACACCGTTGCTGTCGGGGAGCATCACCGCCGGCGCGGGAAGGCCAAGAGAAAGACAAAGAGCAACCGCCAGTGTCGTAGTTTTGAGGCATTTCGGCGGCATGGCGTTCTCTCCCGGCTATAGCGCGGTTACGGACTGTGTGA
>JAOUEU010000156.1 GCA_029858555.1 Candidatus Zixiibacteriota bacterium | reverse complement strand
CGGGTTCACTCCGGCGCAAGGTTTCGAGGAGTTCACTATCGGCAGCGAGCATTGTCTGGTGGACGGCGTGCAACTGCCGGAAGAGTTGGCCACGAAGATACGGAATATCTTCGCCAGGTACAGGGGGATCGAACTACAGGAAAAAGAGGAAGTGACTTACAACTTAGAAAAAGACCGCGAGAATCCGCAAATCAAACGTAAAATCACACATTGAGGACCTGCATATGTTCGAACATGTTTCTGCAAGCACTGATACCGGTCGTCCGATACTTCGGATGCTTCTGCTGATCGTGGCCGCGGCATTCATCGGCTCGACTACCATACCAGCCGAGGCGGTTTCCAGCGATGGACCTCGGATCGTCTACAGCTCACTCACCAAGAAGGATATTGTCGATACCATCCTGACGGCCGTGGCCGACAACTACGTCTTGCCGGACGTAGCTCGAGAAATGGTGGACAGTGTCCGCTCGAAGTACTCGCGCGGCGACTATGCGAAAATTGATGATCTGGCCGTGCTGCTGAACCAGATCAGCCTCGACATGCAAGACGTCAGCCGGGATGAGCACCTGCGATTCGAAATCCTGGAGGCTGGAGATACCGTCGCTCAGGGCGACGACGCACCGTCCGAGTCTGAAATCGCCCAGTGGACCTCGGAGAACTTCGGCTTCAATCGGATCGAGATGATGAAGGGGAATGTCGGTTACCTGGACCTGCGGACCTTCCGGGATACCGTCTATGCAAAGAAAACTCTGAGGGCATCAATGGATTTCTTGGCGAACTGCCAGGCTGTCATCATCGACTTGCGCAACAACCGAGGCGGGCGCCCCGAGATGCTCCAAATGCTGGCCGGTTACTTCCTGGCGACCCCCGGCCACCTGTACGATATACAACACCGGGGCGGGGATTCCACTACCGAACACTGGTCGTTCAAATGTGAAACCGACCATCCGCTCCATGACGTCGAACTGGTGATTCTCATTGGCAAACGTACCTTTTCAGCCGCCGAGTCGTTTGCGTACTCACTGAAACGTCTTGGCCGAGCGACTCTGGTAGGGGAGGCGACCGCCGGTGGAGCGCATCTGGTTCGCCTCATCGGCTATCCCACCATGGAGCTTAGACTCAGGATGCCGGTCGACCGCGCTGTCGATCCTGCCACCGGTTATAGCTGGCAGTCAATCGGTGTTCAACCTGACATCGCGGCTGCCGCAGCGAACGCGCTGGCCCTGGGCCATATCGCGGCGCTGGAAGCAGTCAAACGCAGGGCCGGTGATATGGCGGCGGCAGGCAAACTGAACTGGCTGATTGATGGCTTGCGCGCTGAGCTCGATTCGATCAGTTTGACTGAAGACGAACTGCGCTTGTTCGTCGGCCACTATCAGCAGTACGGCGTGGAACTCGATGACGGTCAACTGCTCGTCCTTGTCGGTGGAAAACCATTCTGCAATCTGAAATCGTTCTCATTGAAACTGTTTGCGGTAGAGGAACATCCCGAGTCGCGAGTGCGGTTCGTGATTGACGAAAAGACGCATACGCCGACTGCTCTGGAAGTGCTGCTTGATGACGGACGGGTCATGAGATTCGAGAGAACAGGCGACTGAGTTCGCGGGCATTTGCAGCGCTTTGGGTCATCTCGCCTTGTCCCGACAGACGCTCCGGTCGATCGCCAAACGAGCGGCTCACGCTGCCATGCGCTGTACCCGTATCCGGGCTGTGGCCAAACTCCCCCTTGCGCCGTCTGGTCGACTTGCCTAACCCATTGCCGTCAAACAAGCAGGCAGGTCGGGCGAGCTCGCCTTGATTCAGCCGCAAAGTTGTCGCGAATCGGTCACGCCGGCGCTCACCTAATCCATGATAGATAATACCGTCGGTTCTCTCTCAAAAAACAGCAGATATTAATACTTAATGTCTTTACAGGACCCTAATGTTTTCGTAATTAATGACATCAATATATCAGCCTGGTCTTGAAATTCTAAGGAGATGTCATGTTACGCCACAAAATTTTATCAGCTCTGCTGATTTGTCTTCTGCTGATTCCCGCCGCCTTCGCTCAAAAGGCCGAAAAGGTGGAAGAGATTCTGACTCAGATCGATCCCTGGGTCCTCAGCGACACTGCGAGGATTATGAGCTTCATCGACAGCACCAATAAGGTGACCGAAGATTATATCTATTCTTCGAAATACTGGGATCCCGTTGTCGATAAGTTGGCGTTCCTTTTAGGGATCGATTTTATCGATGGTATGCAGATTACCAACGATGGACGGGTCTATTTCACGATGCGTATCACCGGCGACAAAGCGGCCCTCTTCTACATGGAGGAGCCGATGGGTTGGCCGGTGCAGGTCACCCCGAACAGCTGGTCCGAGGAGGGGATAATTATCAGGAATTTCGCGGTCCATCCCAATGGGCAGTATCTTCTGGTACAGACGCATGTCAACGGCGACGAGAAGATGGATGTTTGGTATTTCGACCGCAATGGTCAGTCGCGTCCGCTCCTGATCGACCGGACGACGGCCTTTTTCTTCGGCGGTTTCGACCGCGAGAATCCGGATCGCTTTTTCGTGGTTCCCTATGACCGTCAATCATTCCGCATCGCCGAATACAACCTAAGGACGGATGTTCTGGATACGCTCTATTATGAACCGGGCGTATTCTACCCGGAGGATTATTATCAGGGTAAAATGATAATAACCCGTAGTTACACAGGCTCCGAGCAGCAACTCGGTCTTTACGATCTTGCCACCAACAAAATCACGAACCTGACGGATACAGCCATTTTTTCATCCGCTGCTTTCACCGAAGACGGTAAAATACTGACACTTACCTCGGCCAAATCGAATGAGGATGAATTTACCAAGGTTTGCTTTCTTGACCCTGATAAACCCGAAAAGTTGGAAGTGGTCTACAGCCCGGAGTATGAAATCGGAAGTTTTTTCTACGATCGGCAGTTGCGGATTATTTTTATGAATCTTAATAAAGATGGCTACTCGCTGCCGAAGATCATCGATCTGAAGGGGAATGAGATTCCGTTCCCCGAAGTCGGTATCGGAATCGTCGATGCCGTTTCTACCAACGACTCCGGCGACATTGTCTTCGTTTTCAACTCCCCGACAGTAGCTCCGACGGCTTACAAATTCCATCTCGGAGACACTGATAAAACGATGATTGCCAGGGTCTCGACGTTTGGTTTCGATTTCTCCAATATTTCTATCGAGGTAATTCGTTATCCTTCCGAAGACGGCACGATGATTCCATCACTCATTTACATCCCGAAATCGGCTAAAAAGGATGGGACAAATCCGGCCATTGTCGAATATCATGGCGGCCCCGCCGGACAGCATCTCCCGTACTTTCAGAGGAACCTGGCCTTTGCATTATCAGAAGGGTTTATCTTTATGCGTCCCAATGTGCGGGGATCGACCGGTTACGGTCCGGCCTGGGAGCAGGCGGACAATCTCGAGGGACGGCTCGTTGCTCTCCAGGATGCTGAGCATGCAATTGACTATCTGATCAACGAAGGCTGGTCCAAGCCCGATAAGATCGCCATCTGGGGAGCCTCGTATGGTGGTTACACGGTCGACTGGCTCGCGACTCAAGCGCCGGAGAAATTTGCGGTGGCGGTCTCCGACGTCGGCGTATCCCATCCTGATTATACGATTGAGCATTCCAATCCGGTATTCGTGCAATACTGGAATTCGGAATACGGTCCGATCGGAAGCGAAATCAATCGCAAGGTGGCCCCGATCTTTTATGCGGAGAGTGTCTCCAGGCCGATTCTGGTTACCGGGGGATTCAACGATCCCCGTGTGCCGCCGTCCGATCCCAGGCGGTTTGCCTACGTTCTCAGCAAACTGGGCAAACAGGTCTGGTATTTCGAAGAAGTCGAAGCGGGTCATGGCTCTTTCGGTAAACAGCAGGTAATTCGGGACCTTGCCCGCAACTATGTCTTCACGATGATGCATATTCTGGACTGACAGAAACCAAACTCGTTCAAAGGGCCGGGACCGCTTCGCGGACTCAACTTGACTGA
Organism: Candidatus Zixiibacteriota bacterium; assembly: GCA_029858555.1. Taxonomy (GTDB): domain Bacteria; phylum Zixibacteria; class MSB-5A5; order GN15; family FEB-12; genus DAOUUR01. The sequence goes on along the minus strand of JAOUEU010000156.1, from coordinate 3,472 downwards.
CTAAGGGATTGAATACTTCCCTTTACGCCCCCTGGCTCTCTGCAATATCCCGTTTTTGGTCAGTAAGGTCTTCATTTTTTTTAGCCGGCGGCTGGGCCACCTGGCCACTCACACCCGGTTGTAATTCATCCCCGGACACCGACAAAAGCCGGAGTCTGGGAGTGCCACCGGTCACGAGAACAGGAGCCGGCCGAGCTTGTGTGTGTTCCAGGACTTTGCACTGCAAAGCCCTGGAACTCCGTTTATTATGAATAGAACAAACCCGCTATTTCGTTCCTCTCACCACAAAGTCTGGCTCCACCTTGTTAAAATGCATTGACACGTTTTGGTTGTATATTGTGAGTGGAATATCAGCTACGGTTAACGTGAAGGTATGGTCGTATACGAGAGGGATTTTTACTCTCGCCTGGCCGGCCGGTTTGATATGCATTGTCCACTTCACATGCCCTCTGGACGCATAGGTAAAACTGGGGCTGATGGTGGTACTATCAGCCTGCGTCTTGAACTTGAACGAAGCACAATCGTCCTCAGAGCAGATTGACAGCAATTGGTCATTAAGAACGCAATGCAAGGAATCACTGTGGAATGTACCTTGGGCTTCGCCGCCAATCACTGCCCCGACATTCAAGCTTAAATAGTCCGGTACGCCGGCGATCGGGAAGGTTACGTCGTTATCATCTATATCGTCGTCACATTGCACATAGTCTCCAAACATGAACGGAGTGAAAGTGGTAGAACCGAAAACGCCCCAATCAACATTCGGCAGAGCCGGAATATTGCCGGTATGATCCCAGACCGTAACGTCGATTTTGTACCTGGCCGATATTTCCATGCCGCCCTCAATGGAAAAAACGCCACCATCTTCAGTACCGGAGACTCCGAGACTTCCCTGAAGCGAGTCACCCGGTTTGTAACCGCCGGTTAACGTCATATCGCCATTTAGCGAGGCCTTCAGCTTCCCGTTACTTGCCTTCAAAATGAACCTGACTTGAAACTGACTGGGACCCTTCCAACCGGTGTCGAGGTCCAACGACAAAAGCAAATCCAGATCAGATGCGGAGAGCGATTTTGATTTTGCGTATTTGGAATCAGCATATACCTCTTTCCACACCTCGTTTGAATTCAAATCGCGATATAGAATAGAGCTATCGGGTAGGACCACTTTCAATATCTGATTTTCTGTAAACGGATTGATTATTTCTGCCGTCAGGAACAACGATTCCTCGGAACTCATCTCAATCGGTTCGGTTAGGTTTACAGGTACAGAAGACCGTTTGACAGGTTCAGTCGGGTTGTCCTTACCACAACCGCCAATCAAAAATAGTATCGATAAATACAGACAACATGAAAGGATGGATAGCAATTTGTTGATATTCGAACTCATAGGAATACCCTCATGGTCGCTTTAAAGGTTGGTGATATGTCGTCAGACAATTCGGACACGAACATCCTTCATTTTTAAGACGCTCTTTGTCTTTTAGCAGTTGTTCTTGATAGACCTCTCTCCCTTCTCTCTCAAAATCAAAAAGAGTGACATGAACAGAATCTTGCGTGTGAGGATGATTGTTGTAACAAGTGCCATCGGTGGTGAAAACCATGATTAATTCGGCGCTGTTACCCAAAAATGTATTGGGCCTCAGGTGGCTCAACGGTTTTCTCTTCTTCCTGCGCCAAACAAACCTTCGCTGAAGAAGGAATCAGAATTAAAAACAGGGAGAATTGCTAACAATAGACACTCCACGTCTGCTTCCTTTAACCATTAAGCAGTTGTTATTGTTTGGTTATGCAGACAGCCTTCTTCAGGCCCTCCTTTTGCCAGAACAAATGTTTGCGCTGACGCCCCCAGATTTTTCAGGCTCCAATTCCCACTTGATCGGCGGTGTCAACTACCTTGCTCGGGACTGCCTTCCGGGCGGTAATGTGCGTCGTGCAAATGGTCGAATGATGACTTCAGATAAATAACACACTAGATTCCGACAATAATTGGCAGATGTCAATACGAACAAATCACGTAGAACGTGCGTATTGTAGGGGGGTAATCAGATATTGCGAAGGTGACCTGCCCCCCATATATCGGTCCAGTTTGAGAGATAGTAGATTGTGCTGGACTGAGGAAGGAGGCAGTTATGGTCCGGAAACGGTATACCGGCGAGTCTACTGTGCGGATGTTGCGGGAAGCAGGGGTGGCCTATCCGCTTGCGGTGGGTTTCTAACTCCATCTCGTGTTAGTGCCCCGCAAATTCCCCCTTGCGCGGTCCTTTCAAGTTGCCTAACTTATTGCCGTCAAACAGACAGGCTAAACCTGTGCCGGAGTGGTGGAATGGTAGACACCAGGGACTTAAAAACTGACCCGGACGAAAACGCATCCGATTGACAATCAACGCATTACAAAATTGGGCAGAAGCTTAGGTCTATACAGTGCAAGTACAACTTCGCATTGAGTTGGATCACTTTGGATAGAAAAAGGTCCCAAAATGGTCCCAAGGGATGCCTACCATAAGAAGACCGTGGTAGTCCACGTATCGAGTGCAGCAGCTTCCTGCACCACAAATATTGCATTCGTCGACCTGGCGAACGCCGGCGAGTGCCTGATTCACTACCAAGCCGGTCAATTCATTACTGCTGATACACCCACGATCTCAGTAGGGCTCAGTGAAACGATACTCAACAACGATTCCATACAACGCCATATCCGAGTACAGTCTCGCCCTCATAAAATATGCGTATTGGCTGTTATCAACAGGGCTGTATTCGATACTGTCGTCGTAACTGGATCCATTCCCGCTTTCACCGCTCGTCTCTGCTAAGCCCATAACGTCGGCAGAGCCATCGATCAGGTGGGATCGGTAAAGCGTGAACTGGCCGTTGTCGATCGTGCCATCTTCCCAGTAACACGTCATCCTGTCAACTTCAGCTCCTTGGGGTAACTGAACGTGGGCGTGGAAAAACACAGAGGCACCACCTCCAGTTTTCTCTAAACTCTGACCAAAGTTAAGGTACTCGATTCCCGATTGATAGGGGCCAAACGCTGCGGCCGAAATTGCCACATAGCTTGTCTTCGCCTGCCAGGTCAGGTTACCCTCGATATGCGCATTGCCCACTACCTCGAGGGCCTCGGCCGGACTGTCCGTGTTTATTCCGATCTGTCCGCCCGTCTCGGGAGCACTTCTAATGAGAATTGCTGGCGAACCGATCAAATCTCCATTGATGAGTTTGACTTCTGTCAAGGAATCAGCTGCAAGGTGTACGTAGCTTTTGCCCAGCTCGGAATCGGTTTCCCAGCGTACCTCACAAAGTCCCCCTGGAGACAATTCCGTGCCATTAAGCAAAATTCGGCTGCCAGGTACTTGCGAGGTCATATCTATGCCCGGGATGCTGACACCCGGCGGATAGAGCTTAATGGAATGCGATTCTGCCGAAGCTACAACTTCGAACGCGGGTCCGAACGGTTCCGGTGGCACACACGGGTCAG
>JAOUEU010000155.1 GCA_029858555.1 Candidatus Zixiibacteriota bacterium | reverse complement strand
CGTTTGTGGCGGGAATTCTCCTGTATGTTGCTACCCATGGTTCGCCGGTGATTGGCTTTCTGGTCCTGTTTGTATTCGCCATGGGGCTGGGAACACTGTTTGTGATAATCGGCACCTTCTCGTCAGCGATTAATGCTTTGCCGAATTCCGGGGAGTGGATGGAATCGGTCAAGAAATTCTTCGGGTTTGTGCTTCTACTGATGGCCCTGTACTTTTTGAGTTCGATCATTACGGTGACCCTGACCGCGATTCTGGCGGGATTGCTCTTGCTGGCACTGGGTGTTTTCGGTGGTGGTCTGGATCGACTCACGCCGGATAGCGGCTTTTTCCCGCGTCTGAAGAAGTTCGTGGGTACACTGGCCATGCTGGTAGGCCTTTACCTGCTGGGCGGGATGCTGATTACGCAGGGTCTCATTCTGCCGCCGGGATTCGGGTGGTTTGCCGGGGGCTCACAGACCATTGCCACGGGCGAGCCGGAACTTATCGGCTGGGAGAAAGATCTCGAAGCGGGGCTGGCCAGGGCCGAACGCGAAGGAAAACCGGCGTTGATTGATACCTGGGCGACATGGTGCGTCAACTGTCGCATCCTCGATAAGAAAACGTTTGGTAACGCCGTCGTCGCGGCCGAAGCCGAGCGATTCGTGCCGATAAAGGTCCAACTGGAGAAAGCCGGTTCACCGACCACAAAACAATTTATGGCGCGCTTCGGGCTGAAGCATTATTCCCTGCCGACCGTACTGCTGCTGGACTCCGCCGGTCAGGTGCACCGGATAATTCAGGGTGTAGTCGGTGCCGACGAAATGCTCCAGGAGATGCGGCGGGTACACTAAGCATTAACGGCTTCGAGGCCGGTTTTATGAATCGAGCCGCGCAGACGTAAACGTTGCGAACCGGCCGTTATCCCCTGACACCGTCACTCGATCTTCGGTCACAAAACACTCTTCGCCAATTATTTTAATTTTATCACCGGCGGCGCTTGACTACCGCCATGACCGTTTTTATATTGACCGGCGAGCACCGTCTCAGACGGATTTTTTGATTATGACGCCGAAGAAAAAGACGAAATCGGTAATCGCGGTCTGCATACAGGAGCCCTTCGAAGACGGCTCCAAGATGGATTTCGGTCTCATCCAGGGGGACGATCTGCGCTTCCTGCATCAGGCCTTTATCACCGACACGATCAATAACTCATTCGAAGTGGACGAAGCCGACGTGCGCCTGTACTATATAAACCAGACGGAGCGCAAACGGTTTGTAAAGATCGTCACCGATTATCTCAAGAGCAAAGCCACCGGAAGCAAAGTGGACGCTCTCAAGAACAGGTTTGAAGTGTTCGAGATGGCGAAAAGTCGCTGGGGCATCCGCATCGAAGAAGTATTTCAGGATTGTTTCGGGGCCGGTTATGAACACGTCCTGCTTGTCGGCAGTCGCACGCCCACTATCAAGCCGGCGATGATGAAAGCTGCCTTGAAGATGCTGACCGAGTCGGATGCTGTCTTCGGTCCGACGCCCGAAGGCCGGTACTATGTAATCGGCATGTCCGGTCGCTATCACATAAGCCTGTCCGACTTCGACTGGAAGTCTCCGTCCATTTATTCGGAGGTGGCGGACGCCTTCACGAAAGAGGGTCTGGCGTGGTCCGAACTGGAAATCTGGTATGCCGTCGAGACCTCCGAGGACCTGGAACTGATGGTGCGCGACATCAACCAGTTTCGGTTCGAAGGGGACGAGGCGATAGCCCGCGAGACGGAGAAAGTCCTGGAACGTATTCTTACCAGACTGGAACCGTAATGGAACGTCAACTGCAGAGGCTGAACTGGATCAAAATCAAGCAACTAGTCCCGTCCTCCATTGATACCGTAATCTTACCGGTGGGGACGGTCGAGGCTCACGGCTGCACCTGCATCGGAACCGACAACTACATTCCCGAGACCATATCACTGGCGATTTCGGACCGCATCAACGCTCTGGTCGCGCCGACGGTCAACTACGGCATCACCAGGTCACTGTATCGCTATAACGGCAGTGCCACGATCCGACCGGAGACTCTCCGGGCGTACGTGCGCGATATTCTCGATTCCTTCGTCGATACCGGGTTCAAGAACGTCGTTCTTATGAACGGTCACGGAGGCAACAACGACGCCCTGAAGACGGCGGCATACGAGTTTCATCACGAACGCAAGGCCAACATCGTCGTGGTCCACTGGTGGGAGTTGTGCGGCGAGATGACGCGAGAGTTCTTCGGTCACTGCGGCGGCCACGCCGGTACCGACGAGACAGCCATGGTCCAGGCTATTGATCCCACTCTGGTTGACCGGGAGTTGTACGAAGAAGAACTGGCGTACTATTATCGTCCCGGCGCCGACGTCTACCCCGTACCCGGTTCCATTCTCCTTTATAAGGAGGGGGAGGGTTATCCCAACTTTGACGCCGAGCAGGCCGGGCGCTTTCGGCAGCGGGTTATCGCCGAGGTTGGTGATTTCGTCGAGATGGTTCTTTCCCGCTGGCGCAAGTTTGACCTTTAGCCGCCACCGGGCCGACTCTCAGCCTGTCAATTGCATACCTTATCGACTATCGGCAGAACCGTTTTTCGGGGCTAAATTTTGTTGTTGCGGTCGCCGTTGATCCTGGGAATCTCGATAGGATACTTTCCCGAGAAACAGCTCGAGCAAAAGGTGGTGTCCGGCAGACAGTTCATCGAGAGCATCCCCTTTAAGGACAGGTACCGGAGCGAATCCACGCCCAGGTACTTCTCAATCTGGGCCGGGGACCGGCGTGAGGCAATCAGTTCCTTGCGGGTGGGCATATCGATACCGAAGAAGCACGGTGATATTATGGGCGGGGAGGAAACGCGGAAATGCACTTCCCTGGCGCCGGCCTCCCGAATAATCTGAACCAGTTTTCGCGAGGTGGTGCCCCTGACGATGGAATCATCGACCACCACGACGCGCCGACCCCGCAGGACACCCCTGACCGGGTTGAACTTCACTTTGACATCGAGATCGCGGATGCTCTGGTGAGGATCGATGAAGGTGCGGCCGACGTAGTGGTTTCGGATAAGGCCTATCTCGAAAGGAATACCCGATTCTTCGGCAAAACCGAGAGTGGCGGTGTTGGCCGAGTCGGGAATGGCGATGACGATATCGGCCTCGACGGGATGCTCGCGAGCCAGCAGCCGTCCCAGGCGGCGCCTGACCTTGTCGACGTTCTCGCCGAACACCTTGGAATCGGGTCGGGCAAAATATATGTACTCAAAAATGCAGCAGGCCTGTTTGGTCTTGTCGGCGAGGCGGAACGATCGCAGACCTTTTTCCGTGATTTCCAGCACTTCGCCGGGTTCAATATCGCGCACATACCTGGCGCCGATCAGGTCAAAAGCGCAGGTCTCCGAGGCGACCACCCATGCTTTCCGGTATTTCCCAAGACAGAGCGGTCGAAAGCCATAGGGGTCACGAGCGGCAATTATTCCATTCTCCGTCAGAAACAACAGGGAAAAAGCGCCTTTGACGGTGTTCAGGGCATCGCAGATGCGCTCGGTGCCGGTACGCTTGGAGGAGCGGGCCGCGAGGTGCAGGATGATCTCGGTGTCGGAGGTCGTCTGGAAGATGGAACCTCTGGCGTCCAGGTCATTACGTAACTGGCGGGAATTGGTCAGGTTACCATTGTGAGCAATGGCCAGATTGCGGGCCCGGTTGGTGATGATGAATGGCTGGATGTTGATCAGTGACGAAGCTCCGGCCGTGCTGTAGCGGGTGTGTCCCACGGCGATTTTTCCGGCCAGATCAGCCAGTTTTTCCTTGTCGGAGAAAACTTCGGCGACCAGGCCCATGCCTTTGTGCAGGTGGAACTTGCCTTTATCTGACGTGACAATACCGGCCGATTCCTGGCCGCGGTGCTGCAGGGCGTAGAGACCGAAGTAGGTTAACTCCGCGGCTTTGCTGTTGCCAAAGACGCCGACAACACCACATTTATCGCGGATTACAGGCTCCAACATAAGCAAAGCGTCCTTTCCCCGGCCGAAGGAAAGCGCTCAATTTACGGTTTTACATTATTGTTGTCAATTGTTTAACGGTTGCAGATTGCGAGTTTTGTGTGAATTGCAGTGCAGGCGAAAGCGGTTGTTTTTCGACTGTTCAATAACTGCACAAACAAAAGTCTGGATAAACGCCTGATTTTACTGTATCTTACGACAGACTTCGATTTTACTGCCACATCCGGTAGATATTTTTGCAGGGCACTGGTTTTGCTCAATTGAAGATGAGCAGAAAACAAGTCATGGACAGCCGAAAAGATGACAGATTTGAGGTTCTCCGGCGCCTGGCCGTGGACGGTTCCGCCGGCGGAGACCTGAAGCAGACCGCCGAAACGGCCCTGCGAATGGCTGCCGGGTATGTCGGCCTGAATGCCGCCACCTTACTGCTCTGGGATGAAAACTACGAAAATACTCTGTCAGTAACTTACACAGAGTCCGACCGGCACCGCCAGCGACTGGAGGCGCTTGAAGAAGACCTCTTCCGGTCTCTGCGCCAACAGCGACAACTTCTCGCAGCATATCTGACCTTCGGAGGCGATATTCCCTCACACACGTTCACCCTCCCGTTGAAATACAGTGACAACGTGATGGGAGCTGTTATCGGGCTTCAGGAAGGACAGCGGACGATCGTGGCCGAAGACATCTTCCTGGAAGCCCTGTCGGCCATGCTGGCCCTCGCTTACACGGCTCATCGGGCCGCTCAGGCGGGCGGCATATCGCAGGAAATGATGGAAAACGAGCGGCTGGCGGCCATCGTGGAAACCGCCGTGACAGTCAACCATGAGGTCAACAACCCCCTGACCGCGATCCTTGGCAACGTCCAACTGCTTCTTCTCAAACGTGACGACCTGGACAACGAACTCAAAGAGAAGCTCAAGGTCATCGAAGAGGCAGCCATGAGCATAAAAGACGTTACCCAGAGATTACTCCGGATGACATCGGCGAAATCCAAGGAGTACACTGAGGGAACCAGCATGCTGGATCTTTCGGAAGGTGACGACCGCTAGTGCCTTTTTCCTGGCGGCACCGGACGTCCCCTCTGAACTACTCTATATCGGTTAAATCGGGCGGGATGCGGATAAGGGTTGCAGGAATCAGCCCACCCAGTCGCGCTGTTCAAATCTTTCCATCTTGAATACGATCGTGCCTCGTCCCGTACGGCGTCCGTCTTCATCCATACTGCTGAAATAGAACTCGGCGATCAAGTGGTCGATTTCTCCCGGGATGGTCGGTCTTTCGAAATTATAATGGACTTTGTAGAAGATGGCGGAGGAATACGGATTGAATTTGCTCAGCGGTACGGGCAGCCGCGTGGAGGAGGGTTCAAACACCAGAATCAAGGAATCGCAGCGGAAAGTGCTCAGAATAGTCCTCAGTACTTCCCGGTCGGCGTCTGCGCCGGGCGGCAGTCGCCGACTTTGCGCGACGGTGTCGGAGTTCGGCTGCAAATAGTCGATATCGGTTATGGTCATAGCGAGGTGATACGAGTGGCTTTCTTCCCACCCGCCGGAACCGATCGGCGCGGTCAGTTCCAGCCTGAAGCAGTAATGGTCGATGCACTTATCTTCAGCGCCGGTCCGCTGGAACTGTCTTACCTGCTGGCGGATGCATGCCGGCCCCGATACCAGAGAACAAACGGCCAATAACAGCAGTATTTTTACGAATAAGACTTTCATGGTGAGCGCCTATTCGCATAACCATGTCAGCAGATCCTGCATAGCTCGCGGATTATTGTTGATAATGTCAGTTCCGTGTTCTCCACCTTCGTAGACCCGCAGGCGGCAATTTTTCGGGTCAAGCAGCATCAGGCTCTCAGAAGATGTACGGGAATAGTCGTCCATCCGGGCGACACAAATAAGCATATCACGGTGGAAGTTCTTCATGGCCGACGCCGGTCTCAGCCCGCGGTAGTCCTCGCCGGGTGAAAGCATCGCGACTTTCCTGACGTTCGGGAGAAGCTCCGAGGTCAGGATCGCCGAGTTGGCGCCGATCGACGCCCCGATTATCATGATACCGCCGGCATTGATGCCGTAACCCGTGTCGGCAAGAAGATATGCGACCGTCAGCCTTATATCTTCCGGGATTCTGACAAAATCCGAGTCGGCCATCTTGTGGTACGGGATTTCACGGTCACCTGCCCGGACCGATTCGCCGTGGCCCCGCAGGTCGAAGTTGAGTATGTGCGGCATGAGACACTGCCGTGCCGAATCGGACTTGACGTAGTTCTGCAGGGACTCGATAAACGGATCATAACTGCCGTGATCGTGGCCCATCATGTGTAACAGAACCAGCAAAGGCGGCTCGCCGGCGGCCGGCGAAGGCAGAAACCAGGCCGTCTGAACCAGGCCGTCAGGCATCGTGAACTGTATTTTACTGGCCCGGGCCGTCTGCCCGTCGTCCCCGTGGGAAACGGCGAGAGAGAACGCCAGGAAAACGCCTGTCAGTAAAAGTCGGTATCTCATTTTGCTCCTGCGGAGTGATCGAAAGAGCCATTCAAGAGCAATCTATCGGACGGCAACGTAGTCGCGCAAGGAAAAGAAAAGGGCAGTGAGTCGCCAAATTCGCCCGGCAACACGGTTCCGCCCCGAACAGCGCCGCCGGCGGCAGCCTCGGATATTCGTCCGGTGGCGCGCAAAAAAGGCGGTTCGTAGACCGCCTTAGAGGGTTTTCGTCGATCTATCCAGTTATGCCTATATCACGTTTGTTTCCGTCTCGACAACCCCGGAGAGGAATCTCTCGGCGGAAAGCGATGATATATCCACCGACGGAGTTTTGCCGGTCAGGATCTCGGCGGTGACCAGGCCGGCCGCCGGAGCATGCATGAAGCCGTGGCCGGAAAAGCCGGTGACGTGGAACATCCCCTCAACCGCTGGCTCCCACCCGATAATGGCCCGGTGGTCGGGAGTGGTTTCGTACAATCCCGCCCACTGATTGGCGACCTCGGCGGTCTCCAGCCGGGGGATGCGTTCAAGAGCTTTTTCCAGAATGGCGTCGGTGTAGTCGGGATCAATGGAGACATCGAAAGACGGTTTTACAGAGAAATCGGCCCAGCCCAGCAGCATGCCTTTGGATTCTTTGTGGCAGTAGAGCCCGGACTTGACATCGACCACCATGGGGAAAGTGGGTTCAATAAAGTCAAGCTGGCCGGTAGTGACAATCTGGCGGCGAATGGGTTCCACGGGTACCTGCGCATCCACCAGGGCGCCGATGAGTTTGGCGTGAGGCCCGGTGCAGTTAATGACCAGCGGCGTGCTTATATCACCTCGGGATGTCTTGACAGCCGCGATTTTGCCGCCCGCCACCGCGATAGCCGTAACCTCGGTCTCCAATTCTATCTCCACACCCATTCTGCGGGCGGCCTTTTCGTAACCTGTCAGGAATTCGTGGGGGTCTCCCAGGCCGTCATCGTGGCAAAAAGTCGCCAGCTTGATGCCTTCCACGTTCACCGGGGGGGCAATGCGGACGATCT
>JAOUEU010000154.1 GCA_029858555.1 Candidatus Zixiibacteriota bacterium | reverse complement strand
CAGCAACAGGCATCGCCGGGAGGATGGCCGTCCGTGTCTTCCTGCCCGGGATTGGACACATCGGGACAGTTATCGTCCGGGCATGTGTTGGCGGTAAACCCGGGATTGCCATAGCCATCGCCATCCGTATCGGTGCACGGATCACCTGTGTCACACAGACCGTCCGCGTCCGTGTCAGTGCCATCGTTAAACGGGTCGTTGTCCGCCAGCGGTCCGAAACCGTCGGTGCCGATAGAGCAGTCGTCACAGCCGTCGGCGTCAGAATCTTCGCAGACAGCGGGATCTGTCGGATCGGTATCGGAAGCGTCGGCTACGCCGTCATTGTCGTCGTCAGGGTCGCAGGCATCGCCGATACCATCGCTGTCAGTATCTTCCTGCCCCGGATTGGATACATCAGGGCAGTTATCGTCGGGGCAAGTGTTGGCGGCATACCCGGGATTGCCGTAGCCATCGCCGTCCGTATCGGTGCAGTCATCACAGACATCACCGACATCATCACCGTCAAGATCCTCCTGGCCGGGGTTGTAATCATTGGGGCAGTTGTCAAGGGCACCCAGCACCCCGTCGCCGTCGGGGTCAGGAACCCAGCGGGCAATATAGTTGGCCGCAATACCACCGGCAGTGGTGAAAGATCCCCCCACAATCAGGTCATCGTCGTAGACCGTGAGGGCATACACCGTATTATTCACTCCCGAACCCAGAGATCCCCATGTTGAACCAGTCCAGCGCGCAATATTGTTGGCCGCGACACCGCCGGCGTTCGTGAAAAGGCCCCCTACGATCAGCTCACCGTTGTAGACCGTGAGAGCATACACCGAATTATTCACTCCCGAGCCCACGGATTTCCAGGAAGAACCATTCCAGCGGGCAATACCGGTGGCCTCGACACCACCGGCGGTCGAGAATTGTCCCCCGGCGATCAGCTCACCGTTGTAGACCGTAAGGGAGTAGACATAACCATCCATCCCCGAGCCCATGGATTCCCAGGTTGAACCATTCCAGCCGGCTATGCGATTAACGGAAACCCCACCGGCAGTGGTGAAATGTCCCCCGGCGATCAACTGTCTGCCGTAGACCGTGAGGGCCTCGACGATACTATTTGTCCCCGAGCCGAGCGGTTGCCACGTCGACCCATTCCAGCGGGCAATATTGCTGGCCGCAACCCCACCGGCGGTCGAGAAATATCCCCCCACGATCAGCTCACCGTTGTAGACCGTAAGCGCATAGACATATCTATTCAGCCCCTCGCCGAGCGCCTGCCAAGTCGAGCCGTTCCAGCGGGCAATATTATTGGCCGTCACCCCGCCGGCAACCACGAACCACCCTCCGGCGATCAATTCACCATTGTAGACCGCAACTGCCCTGACCATCGGTGGTGCACCGTCTGTTATCCCTGAGCCGAGCGGTTGCCAGGTGGAACCATCCCAGCGGGCAATACGACTGGCCGCTATCCCGCCGGCCGCTGTGAACTCTCCCCCGGCAATCAACTCATCGTTGTAGTCGGTCAGGGCACGGACGTAAGAGTTCGTCCCATTGCCCGGTCCCGATACATCGTGCCAGTATTGGTCATCGGGGTCGGACACGGCCGCCTTAGGATAGATTCGGGGCGCGCCGGTGGAAGGATCGAGCGTGACCTCAAGACCCTCCAGATCAAGAGAGCCTTCAAACCCGGCCCGTCGGGCCGCATCAAGATCGAATTGACCATCCGGGCGAATGAATTCGCCGGCGGAAGTTTTTTGAGATCCGACAACTTCCGTTTGAGTCAGCGCTGGACCGGCAAGAACCGCCAGCAAACATAATGCCCCCGCGCACAGCCTGAGTGAACCTAACATCGCATACCTCCTCTCGGTTCTGCAGCTTCCGATACGTCGTCGGAAATGTGCCTGCAGTAGCAACGGAAGCCACAACCTTCAGTGTCACTCGATACTCTTAGTCTTTATGAAACGCCCAACAGGCCGAAACTCGATGATGCGAGTGAAAGAGCCTGGGGACCAGAATCCGCCAGATCTAATATAGTCATCAGTGACCAGTTTCGCAATAACAAAATGGGCTTGTCTGTCCTTGTCGAGCAACCTGGACAAACTGCCACACGTAAGCATCCACCATGCAGGATCTTAATAGAAGACAAAACCCACCCTGATTGAGGGTGGGTTGTCTTTATTTCAGATTCCTGTCCTCTTCAAATCACGGGCACGGTTTCGGCTCCGGCCCGGTCGGGATGCCGAATAGGTAATCTAAGAGATAACTCACATCGGAAACATTGACCTTCTCGTCCGGGTCACCGTTGGCGTTGCCTTCTTCCCAACACGGCGGCTCCGGGCCGGTAGGTATGCCGAACAGGAATTCCAGTAAGTATGAGACGTCCGAGATGTTGACCTTGTCGTCGGGGTCACCGTTGGCGTTGCCGCGGACCCCTTTACAGCAAATCAAAACCCATTTGCGGGCTTTATCGAGGGCGACTCCCAGCCCCCCCGAACCGGAACCCGAATGGAGCAAAGCCACCGTATACGTCAGGGAATCGCCGGCCCCGATCTGACCGTCGCCAAAAGTGATCAGTGTGGTGTAGTCAGCCGGGGCGGTGCCGGCGGCATTCGACGTCTGCGACATCTGTGAATAGAAGGTAACGTCGCCGCCCCAGCGCGCAATGGCGTACGTCACGCCTCGCAGGTTTCGGACCTGGCCGTCGAGCAGGGCCACACCGCCCGCCTTCGTATCGTAACTATCGGTCTGATAGACCATCTGGCGGGACGAGTCATAGTTGACGAAGTTCTGATCGGCGTTTTCAATGTCGAAATCGGCCAGGAAACCGGTAAGGATGTTCAAGGCGGTATCGCAGACGTTCTTCAGAGTGTATTTCGCTATGACAAATTCACATGAGTCAGGCTCGCCGGGCAGCCAGGTGTACTCGACCGAACCCAGGATGCGGGCATCTTCGGACGCCAGTCGGAAAAAGCTGCGGCCGGGTTCCACCTGGAGGTGATTCACAGGGATAAAGCGATACACGCCATACAAAGACCGGTAGACATTCGGCAATGTACCATCCATCATGCCGACCATAAGCGACGACGTGTAGAGGATATCCTCGCCAGGGGGCCCGATATCCATTACACAGGTTCTGTTGTTGACCCGGACATCGAGGCAGGCCGTGGACAATGTATCCGTCTCCAGCGATGTGGCGGCATAACGCACAGCCACCGCCAGCGGCAGTTTGATTTGCGTGCTGACACTGCCGGAGACATCGAAACGCAGAGTATCCTCCGCAATGCTGATATCACATTCGGTAGCCGTTCCACCCCCCACGGAAATAACAAAGCCCGCGGAATCACCTGCAGGAATGGTGGGATGGTTGCCGGGCAGTTCCGTTATGGTCAGCCCGGCCAGTGTCGGCGGCACAACACCGACATCGGCCGCCGCCGAGCCGGGATTGTGAACCCACACACTGCAGGCCCCGGCACTGCCGATAGGAACCGCGAGATCGACGATGTCCGGCATGGCGTAAACCGTACCCAGCCCCACGAAGGCAAGGGCCTGCTGAACCTCAGTGTCGTAAAGCGTACCGTAGAGGTCGCGCGCCGACTGAAAAATCATCCCTGCCCAGAAATAGAATCCGGAGTTGGGGGTAAGATACGTGGTCAGACAGCGATACCAAATCTGCTCGGCTATCTCTCTGCTCATAAGCGCGCAGGCCCAGTAAAAGCAGTGATTGGGGATGCCGCAGTTAATGTGCACGCCGCCGTTGTTAACGGAATAATCCAGGGTCTGGTAATCGTCCATATGAGCGGGGTCCCCGGCCTCGGTGGGGTCGGCCAGGTTGCGGATATATCCCAGGCCGGTAAGAACGACATCATCACCCACCATCCAATCATCCCGGTCCACCATAACCCCGAAGACGTCGGAGTACGACTCCCCGAGCGCCCCCGGCTGGTACTGATTGACAAATCCCGCCGAGGTTGTTGACACACCGTGGCTGAATTCGTGAGCGACAATGTCAAGGCCGGCGGAAAAATCCCGGTAGTGCACGCCGTCTCCGTCACCCAGGCGTATCGCCGCTCCGTCCCAGACGGCGTTACCCTCGAAGAGGGGATCGTGCACGTTTATAATCAGCTCGGTGCCCAGGTCATCATAGCTGTCCCGGCCAAAAGTGTTCCAAAAATAACTGTAAACCTGTTCGGCGTTGTAATGACCCGAGACGGCCGACTTCTGGTCCTCGCTGTCATCCCAGATCTTGTCACCATCGGGGTCGGTGTAGATGGGACCGCCGCCGTAATAATCGTCGTACGTGAAGATCGCACCGGTATGAGTGGTGTTGATCATCTTGTACACGCCCAGGGAATCGTAAATGGGAAATACCCGGTTGACACCGAGCACATCCACACCCGACCCGACATCGGGACCGGAAAACCAGATGTCATTGAATTTGTGCTTTATCTCCCCGCTGTGGGCGTCGACAAACACCTGCCACCGGACGGCGCCTTGCGTCGGACTGGTCGCCGCCACCAGCCATGACAGGTAAGCATCACGGCCGTCAGGATATATCAGCAACTCCGACGAAGTTGTGATATCCGGCGGCAGGTGCTCACCCCCGAGCGCAGCCAGGGCCAGCCCGGTAGCTTCGGCGCTCGATATTGATGGCACCACCTCCACCGAGGGAGTGGGAATGGTTTGCCCCCCGACCAGGTAAATCGTCCGGTCACTCCTGAAGTGCACAATTGTCTGACAACTCCAGATTCTCAGCCCCTTGTAGAACTGCTGAAACCTTAGGTGAGTGAGACCGAGCCGATCGGTTTTATCCGATAGCAGCCCGAGCTCGTGGTGTGGTTGGGCCAGTCGGAAAGCATCGCGACGGTCGGCAACAAAGTCCAGCGCCTTGGCCGGCATAGTGTTGGCCGAGTTAACGATGAAGTTCCCCGACACTATCTCGGCCGTTCCGTAATCACGATGGTACGTGATTCGTTCGGCCTGCGGCTCTGCGGGGGCAGGACCCTTACACAGAGTCGAGGAACATGTTCCGATGGTCATCCCCAGACTGATGGCCATTGCCCAAACCAGAGTCCTTCGACGAGACATTTTGGCTCCTTTCCGGACTCAGGCCGGTTCATGGCACGGCGCGGATACAGTGATGCAGGGTCCATGTTGTCTTATCCGGGCGCATGCCTTATGAATGTACCGGCAAGTCCAGGATGTCTGGTTCGCGCATGGCGGCGGAATGTAGGGTGAGTGAGGTTAGTACGCTTATTCGAGATGGGGGTTCGTACTTATCAACCGAAATATAACAACATTATCCTTATTAGCAACCCCTTTTTCATATCAGACCACCGGAATCAGTAGGCATTATCGAAGCCAATGCGGATAAAAGTAGTCGCGTTTGTCCACTGGTATCGGGCGTTGCAGATGATTCCAGAGAAGCTGTCCGGCCGCCCCGGTTACTTCCGGGTGCGGCCGCAATCCTTTATTCGCATTCTACGGGCATGGTTTCGGCTCCGGCCCGGTCGGGATGCCGAATAACCACGCCAGCAAATAGGAAACATCAGTAATGTTGCTCTTGCCACTGGCGTTGGCATCGGCCTCGTCAAAGCATAACGGCTCCGGGCCGGTCGGTATGCCGAACAGCCACGTCAGCAGGTAACTGACATCGGAGATATTGGCCTTGTCATCCGGGTCGCCGTTGGCGTTGCCGCGGATACCCGCGCAGCAACCCGGTGCCCAGGCACGCGCTTTATCCAGGATGCCGTTCAGGGCGGCGGCCCCAGAATTGGAATAAAGCCACGCCACCCTGTACCGCAGCGTATCCGTCGGACCGAGCTGCTCATCACCGAAAGTGAGAAGCGCCGAGTAATCGTTGGCGGGCGAACCGTCCTGGTTGGTCGTCTGCAGCATCTGCAGGTAGGCCACTTCATCCGTGAAGTTCCCGCTCCAGACGTAAGTGGGGTTGTCGAGGATACGCAGGTTTCGCGCGGGTCCTGACAGGAGAGCAAAACCGACGGCACGGGCATCGCCGTCATCCACCATGTAAACCAGGTTGTCCGTCGCCTGGTAATAACCGTGGTTGGAGCCGGAACCCAGTATGTCGAAGTCGCACATGAGGCCGGTCAGAATCGACAACGTCGTATCACACGGGTTGTACAGAGTATAATCGGCAATTATAAACTCGCAGCTATCGGCGCTGGAGGGGGACCACGTATACTCCACATCGCCGAGAATGCGGCCGTCCTCGGACGCCAGCCGGAATGACAACAGGCCCGTTTCGAGGTGGATGTCGTCCACGGGAATGAATTTCTCCTCGCCGAAAGTAGTCCGGTACACCGTGGTGTCATTACCGTCGACCAGGCCTGTCAGAAGCGAGCCGCTCCAGACGACGTTGACACCGTCGCGTGACAACTCCCAGATTTCCGTCGTATTGGTCGGCGTAAAATCCACACAGGATGTTCCCACCGTCGTCGCTTGCAGCCCCGCCGGAACGTAACTGACCAGGGATGTCAGAGGTAGCTTGATCTGGGCCGTGAAACTGCCAACAACATCAAAACGCAGAGTATCGCGGGTAGCGCCGATATCGCACTGCGTCATTGAACTGCCGTCGGCATTAACCTGGAAACCCGCCGAACCCCCGGCCGGGATGGTGGGATGATTGCCGGGTATTTCCGTTACCGTCACACCGCTGACACTCGGCGCCACGGCTGTCACATCGACCGAACCCGAACCCGGGTTATAGACCCAGATGTCATAGCTGTCCGCGCCGCCCATTGCCAGGCTGATACTGACAGACGCCGGCACCGTGTATACCGTGGTCAGGCCCACGAATTCCAGGGCCTGCTCAATCTGTGAGTCGTAGGTGGTTCCGTAAAGGTCGCGGGCCGACTGGAAGACCATTCCCGCCCAGAAGTAAAAGCCGGAGTTGGGTGTGAGATAGGTGGTGAGGCAATGATACCAGATCTGTTCGACTATATCCTTGCTGATGAGTTCACAGGCCCAGTAGAAACAGTGATTCGGTATGCCCGAGTTACTGTGTACACCGCCGTTATCCTGGGTGATATCCAGGGTCAGGTAGTCGTCCATGTGCGCCGGATGGCCGCGCAGGGTCGGATCGGCCAGACTGCGGATAAAGCCCGGATCCGCCAGCCGGATCTCATCCCCCATCAGCCAGTCATCGCGGTCGACCATGGCGCCAAAGGCGTCCGAAAAGTGCTCGCTTAAAGCCCCGGACTGGAACCGGTAGATGAGATCGGCCGAGTAGCTGTTGACACCATGAGCAAACTCGTGCGCCACCACATCCAGGCCGCCCGAGAAAGGCAGGTAATTGGTGCCGTCGCCATCGCCGAAGTTTATCCCCTGACCGTTCCAGTAGGCGTTGTTTATGTATGCCGAGTCGTGCACGTTCACCATCAGACTATGCCCGTTGTCGTCATAGCTGTCCCGGCCGAAAGTGTCCCAAAAGTAGGCAATTACCAGATCGGCATAAAAATGCCCCGAGACCGCCGCCTTCTGACCCACGTTGTCGTCCCACACCTTGT
>JAOUEU010000153.1 GCA_029858555.1 Candidatus Zixiibacteriota bacterium | reverse complement strand
AAGGCGGGCGAAATGACGCAACAACAAAGATGACGGATTTGGTCCTAAACGGATTGTGGGGCTACCGGATCGGGCAGGCGCCTGGCTCCCCTTAATACATTGTGATACAAGAGGTAAACGTCGGTCGCTGGCCGTGCCTGGCGAGTCCTAGCCAGAGGAGCAGCCGGCTGCGTCGGCCTAAAGGCACCGGCTAACGGACGAGGCTGAAGAGGGATTCAAAGGCAAAGGGACAGGCGTCACGTGCCTGTCCCCTTGCGAGCGATATCAGGATGCGAGACTATTTCACCAGCATCATCTTGCGCGTAGCCGTCATGCCCGCAGCCTCCAGCTTGTAGAAATAAATTCCGGAGGCGTTGCTGCCGGCATTCCAAATAAGAGTGTGATAGCCGGCCTCGCCAAAGCTGCTGAACGACTCCACAACCTGACCGGTGAGGTTGTAAATGGTCATGGTATAATTGGCGGCCTGTGGCAGGCTGAAGGTTAAGGCCGTAGATGGATTGAACGGGTTGGGGTAGTTGCCAATCAGAACAAGTCCGCCGTCACCGTCGGTCTCGGAGGGACCGGCAATGTGGATAACAATACAATCGGCACCCTCAAGGGCCATTCCGTTCTGCAGTTGGCCGGAGAGAGTTAGCGTCACAACATCGCCGTCGGAGACTTCGCCGAGTGAGGCGGCTATAGCAACCTTGTCGAATTTCAGAGTCAGGTCTTCCATTCCGTCCGCTCCAACGTCGGTGCACTCGCATTCGGCAGCTTCCGGAGAAACGGGAGACCCTACGTCTTCGTAGTTCCAGCGTAGCAACGGCACGCCGTTCAACTCGATGGTGGTTGGGTCAACATCTCTGACGTCGAAATCGGTCGTTCCCATGATTGCGGCGGGCAGCACCGGAGTCGACCATTCAGGATCGACAGAATTGAAGACCGGGTGCAATTTCCCGGCCGCATCGGTGTTGGAGTTACAGTCTTCCTGCCAACTCTCCGGGCGGAGTTTCTTGTTGATATTGAACGGGTTGGGGCACGCGCCGGGCTTGATGTCCAGGGATACGTATTGTATCAGCGGCCCCGTCGTAATCCACTTCTGATTCCATCCCGGGAAGCTGTTATTGGTGAAGGCCAGGGTACCACTCTTTGTATACGCCCTGACATCATTGTACGTGGTGCACCATATCAAGTCGTTGATGTTGTCGACAACGAGCGACCAGCCCCTGAAACCGGCGATTTTGACCATTTCGGGAATCGAGGGGTCGTACCTGTACAGACCTTGACTACCGAGGATACCGGTTGTCCATACACAGCCGGTCCGGCGATCGACTCGGACGCACGTCGGGCTGAAATCCAGGTCGACGGTACCTAATATATCACCGGAGGTTGAGATATGCAGGAGGCGCCCATAACCTGTGTAGTACCGCTCAGCGACCCAGGCCGAGCCGTCAGATGTGAAATCGACGGAGAAAGCGGCCCAGTCGATGCAGTCGATCGAAAACTTGAACTGCAGGTCGGTGTCCAGCAGCTTTATATCCTTGCCTACTACCCAGACCAGGGCGTGTTCCTCATCGACGACCAGGTCAACGCCACCGTATGATACACTCTTGAGGACGAGGCCATCGGAATCCAGGATAAGCAGGTCCTTGCCCATGTAACCCCCCCCCGGGTTCAAGAGAGCGTAGACATTATTGTTCCGGTCAACATCGGTCGCGCAGATGGCCTTGTCTACCGTCACCAGCCTGTTGCCATCGGCGTCGACCTTGTGAAGCTTGTCCTCGGTGGACCACTCGGCAACCCAGCACACTTGCTCAACGGGCGATGCGGTAATAGAACGAATGGCTCCGGAAACTTCGCAGATGTTAAAGCTACTCTCGGTCATGATGATATTGCCGTCGGCATCGAGCAGCCTGAGAGCGTCCTCGAAGGGCGGTGTGGTAAAGTCCGGATCGCTATTTTGGAGAACCCAGATATTCGGAAGCTGAGCCGTCGCGGTAGAGACCATGAACGTACAGATGGCAACGGCTAAAGCAATTATGACTGCCTTTCTTATCATTTTTTGCCTCCATAAGGTCACAGTTTTTTATATGCAGTTTTTTCCCTTCACTTGATACAGCTATTTTCCCCTGTCATCACCTCCCCCACCGTTTGATTCCAGCGAATGCTTCCATAGATGCCTCCTTTCGCTCCATGATACGTCCTGAGGCGGTACCACGACAATCCCCAGCGGAAGGCAATGGCGGTATGCTGATCGAATGAGTCCCTTTAGAATGGGCAATCGCTTTTCGGGTTCGCGGTACCGTCCTGCTGTGGCACCTGCCCGCGTGCAACGCCACGCACGACCTGTGGAAGCGTTAGCACCAGGGCATGTGCTGTAAATCAGTCTTTTCGCACTCTGAAATCGACTGCGGTGAGTTGCGGAGCCCGGATTCGTTGAGCTGAACTCGCACCGGGGAATTCTTGATCATTTGACCTGGGGGACGCCATGGAAATACAGGTATAAAGATATGCGTCGTTGCCGTCCGCGCGCTCCGGCGCGTGTCGCTGAGACGATTACCCATCACGCCCATAGCGGGTCTTCTCCAATTCCCTTTCACAAGATGCCTACCTTCGAAATCGAATCATCAAAGAGTATCCCCCGTGAGAACGTTCCGACAAACCTAGATGAGAAACTGAGCCGAGGAATTCGAGAGTGCTCACTGATTCACGCATAAACTAAAAGACGGCGTTTGGCAAGTCAAGGGCCAAAATAGGTAAAGCGGATGAAATTAGATATGTTTCGATACCCTGTCGGACTTGTTCGGCGGAACGGTTGACGTCGCGGGTAGGAATGGTTATACTGCGGAGTATCCCGGCGTTTTTTCACGGAATGATTCGGGACTCTTTCAGTGTGGACGTATTTGATGTGCCCAATCCAGCAAATCAACCGATAGCATACACGAGGGGATTAACCATGATGTTCAGTATGACCGCCTTTCTAAGAAAGCTGGTAGTCTGCTTTGCGGTAGTGCTTCCGGCCTTTGCCTCAGCCGAGGATTACAAGTGGGGAGAAGTATCGGACGAAGAGTGGCAGACGGGCGCCCCGGCCGAGTATCCCGAGGCCAATGCCGTCATTCTTTTTGACCGTGGGGAGATGACAGTCACCAGGGACATTATCAAGATCGACTACCACGTGAGGATAAAAGTCCTGACAAGAGCCGGCATCGAGGAGGTCAGCGAACGGGAAATATGGTACCGGCCGGAGTACGAGAAGCTGAAAGGTCTCGAGGCGCATACAATCACACCGGAGGGCAAAAAACTGAAGGTGGACAAAAAGTCTATCTTTGAAAAGGAAAGCGGTAATTACAAATTTCTGTCGTTTGCCTTTCCGTCGCTGGACTCGGGGTGTATCGTCGAGTACAAGTATCAGATCCGCTCCGATAATTTCTTCTACCTCAAGTCCTGGTATTTTCAAAACGAAATCTATACAATGAAGTCAGAGTTTTCAACCTGTCTGTATCCGGGTTTCTCATATGATGTCACCTACCAGGCCATACCCTCACACCTTCAGAGTCCGAATGTGGAGGAAAAACCCTGTCCCGACTACAGCTTCGGCGTCGTGTTAAACATGAAGATAATGACCTGGGTTTTGGAGAATCAGCCGCCGGTCAAAGACGAACCTTACATGAGCTGCGTAAACGATTATAGAGCGGCCGTCAGATTTCAGTTTGACTCATACCGCCTCGGGAATCACTGGCAGGAATTTCGTAAGAACTGGGTTGAGCTGGGCGATCTGGTGGTCAAGGATATCGACAACTATATCAACAATAGGGGTCAAATAAAGGAACTGGCGGAAGAGGTCACCGCCGGCCTGACGACGGTGCGCGAGAAGTCTCGGGCCATCTACGACTATGTGTGCAAAGAGTACCGCACTTCGGATGAAGACTGGTTGTGGTACTTCAGTAATGAGAAGGTTTCGCGGTTGCTGGCAGAAAAACGGGGTTCGGCAGTCGAGAAAAACCTACTGCTGGCGGCGATGCACCATGCAGCGGATATCCCGGCCTGGCCGGTCCTGATCAGCACCCGCGAGAACTCGAGGTTCAATCCGCAGTATGGGAGCTTGAGGCAGTTCAATTACCTGATCACTTTTGCCCAGTTCGGAAATGAGTGGGAGTTTTTCGATACATCCGACCGGTTGTCGCCCTATGGTCTTCTCCCCCCTTCGTGCCTGACCGACGGCGGGCTGTTGCTGGAGAAAGGCAATTCCAGCCTGGTTCGGATAACCATCAAACCAATTATGTCCGAGCGCACTGATATCACCAGGATGTTCGTTGCTGCAGATGGCTCGGCGGCGTGCAGCAGCTATTGTTGCTTTGCCGGTTATTACGGCTCCGACTATGGTGACAGGTACGAGGAAACGCCGGCCGAGGATTTCATCGATGACTATTTCGTGTCGGCGCTGGGCGTGCCGACCACCGTAGGCGGCTACACGTGCGAGATGGATACGCTTGATCAGTTTGTTGCCCAACTGGCTTTCACATCCGACGACCTGACGCGAAAGCTGGACAATAACGTGGTTGTCAGGCCGGTGTCGTATGGTTTCCGAGCCAACCCTTTCAAGAGCGAAAAGAGATTTTTTCCCGTGGATTTCTGTTATCCGTTCTCGTACCATAATATCGTCAGAATTTTCACCGCGGACACGGCCGCCGGCTGCCAATTGCCCAAGGATACATCGTTCAGCTACCGGGGCGCCATTTTCAAGCGTCACAGTTCGGTTGAGGACTCGTGCATCACCATCGATTCCGAATTGAGGGTCGAGCAAGCGCAGTTCTCACCAAGTCAATACGGCTCGCTGAGGCGGTTTTTCGATGACGTGGCGCGGTGCTGCGAGGACGAGGTGGCCGTCGTGCTCGGGTCGGCCGGGCAGTAGCGGCGGACTGGTATTCCCGGGAAACTCGTTTCTGAAAGGAGAATTATAGATGAGCCCTCGCAGTGTCATCGCGGGCGCTTTTGTCATCCTGACCTGCTATGTGACTTCAATGGCCCAGGAAAAGGCCCCGGATGACGCCGTCTATGATTACAAAACCTGGGAATGTCAAATCAAGGGGAACAAACTCACCCTCAAAGTGGCCGGCAACGTGACAATCAACAGTCCTCGGGGCGAAGAGTACGGCGATTTTGCTCTCGTTGAAGACAGCTACTGCAAGCTGAAAAAAGTGGAAATCTCGGTATTCGACGCAAACGGGGACAAGCTCTTTACCCTGGGGAAAAAAGACCTTGCGAAGAGTTGCGGCTTCGGCGGTGGACTACTTTACGCCGATGTGTGCCACTACACGGCCAGCCTGATGGCACCACGTTTTCCCTATACTGTGAAGTATGAGTATGTTTTAGAGTCGAAATCGCTGTTCTTCTGGCCGGAGGCTCAGCTTCAACACATGATCCCGGTCAAAAAGGCTACGTACACACTCACCGTACCGGAGGACTTTGAGTTCAAGTGGAAAGCCCGCAACGCGGATCTGGAACCGTGGTCCACCCGGGAGGGCGGAAAAGTCGTGTATCTCTGGAGTCGAGAGGATATTCCGGCCATGGAGGATGTCGACTTTGTCCCGGCTGAGGACTATCAACCGGCGACCATAATCTTTGCCGCCGAGCAGTTCGACCTCGACGGTTACGTACTTCAAGAGTGCAGTTGGAAAGGCATCGGCAAATGGCACCAGCAACTCACCCGCGACAAATACCTAACGACGGCGTCGCCACCAAACCCGGGCCCGAATCGGACGGCGGCGGAACTAATCAAGGAAGTTTACGACGACGTCCGGCGCAACATCCGTTACGTGGCCATCGAGGCGGGAATCGGCGGCTGGCAGCCGTACGAGGCTGCGCTCACCGCCGAACGCGGCTATGGGGATTGCAAGGATATGTCCACCCTGCTGATCTCCAAAATCCGGAACCTGGGACTTCCGGCGTATCCGGTGCTGGTCCTGACGCGTGACCACGGGAGGATCGATCTCGATTTCCCGGATGTCTACTTCAACCACGTCATAGCCGTGTCAGTACTGGACTCGGACACAATCTGGATGGATCCTACCTGCGATAACTGTCCCTTTGGTGAACTTCCCCGGACAGATGAGGACATCGATGTCCTGGTGAACACCGAAAGCGGTGGTGTTATCCGGCGCACGCCGGCCTCAACAAGCGATGATAACCTGACGACGCGAGAGACCAGGGTGTTTGTGGACAGTACGCGGCACCTGTCTTTCGAGACCACGATGGAAGCAACGGGCAACTACGCGATATATTGGCGGGGGGCGCTGCTGGGCAAGAGTGATGCGGAGACGAGACAGTTTATCGGCGGGCAGCTCTCCGGCGGAGAGAGGAGCTTCCGCATTCGTTCCGTATCCGTCCAGAACCTGCAGGATGCGGACAAGCCGCTGGTTATCACTGTTGCGGCAACCAAGTTCAAACCGGAGGATGAAATCGGGGGCACCGTTTACTGCAACCCCTTCTTCTTCAATGCCCTGCACAAACGGGAGCAAGTCCCGCTGGAGAAAAGGCTATTTCCCCTGGATATGGTGTATCCCGATTCCGAGGTCGACCATATCATTTTGACCCGGGATGAGTCGCTGCCAGTCAATTCGGTGGTAGTTCCCGCTCCGGACAGTATCTCCTTTTCGTTCGGTCGTATAAGACTGGATTCCCGGGTGGCAGGTGACACGGCTTTTATTGATCTGGCCAAGGCATATTCCGTTTACGCTATCGAGGTCGACGAGTTCGGCGAGTACGAGACCTTTCGCGGACGCCTGAAGGACATCGTGGGGCAGAACGTAAAGCTGATAACGGCAGCGCAACATTGACTGCCGAGGCCGCTTGCAGAGACGATAACGGTTTTTTCAGCGGGCCGGGCTTTTCTCCAACCACAGGCCGAGACAGGTCTTGACCCTTTCGACAACCTCGCTTAGCGCCGCTGCCACCGGGGCGCTCATGGGTGCGCCGACTGTCTGAGTTTCCGAGCTTTCGACCGCGAACACTTTTATATCTCCGGGAAATTCGAGATGCAGTTGTTTGGCGAGGGATATCAGTTCGGGCAGGCCGGTATAGTGGGGAGAGGGGCCGGAGACCGGTTTGAAGTCTTCCGGCCCCAGTTCTAGAATCGTACCGGCGGGGCAGCGGCCGGTGTTGATGGCGTCGATGATCACGGCCCGGTCGTAGCCGATCAGCAAGTCCAGCAGGGCAACGCCGTGGAGCCCGGTTTCGGCTACGTCGGCGGCGCCGTCGAGTTCGCGGGTCAACTCGCGGGCAGCCAGAATGCCGATACCGTCATCGCCCAGCAAATCATTGCCGAGCCCGAGCACGAGTGGTTTTGCACGCCTATCGTTCATGCCTTATTTCACGCCTCAGCTTTCCGCGAGGATCGAAGACGCGCACGACGAGGGGCATCTGACCCGGCAGGGCGTGGGTGGCGCAGCCATGGCAGGGGTCATAGGCGCGGAAGGCCATCTCAATCATGTTCAGGATGCCGTCATCGACGTTGCCGTCGGTAATGGCTCCCCTGGCGGCTTTGTCCACCGAGAGAGCAATCCGGGCGGCGTTATTCTGGGTC
>JAOUEU010000152.1 GCA_029858555.1 Candidatus Zixiibacteriota bacterium | reverse complement strand
AAAAGCAGCGTGACACCATGCCGCACGTTGGGCGCCACGTTTCTCTCGTACACCTGGACGTGTCGATGATCCGGGATGGCAAAGCAGACCACATCGGCTTTTTTCACGGCCTCAGGAATAGTGGCTACATCCCCGGGCCGGTCTTTGGCGGCGACCGCCCGGGAGGCCGACCGGCTCCTCAGTCCGACAACCACTTTATAGCCCGAATCGCGCAGATTCAGGGCCACCGCTCTTCCCTGCGAACCGTAACCGATAACGGCAACAGTCTTCTTAGTCTTCCCGGCCGGACTCATGGCTGAAATATAATTTCGCGTTTGACATTTGCCAACAAGCATGTTCATTACGCCATATGGACTTACTGTACGAATCAATCGGTAATCTGGTCAAGGCGGCTCTGGCCGAAGACGTCGGGCCGGGTGATGTCACGTCCCTGGCCTGCCTGGAACCGAAGCCTCTCAAGGCAGCCATAGTGGCCAAGTCGGAGGGAATCCTCTCAGGGTTGAAACCGCTTCTGCTTGTTTTTGAGATCGTTGATTCGGCCAATGTGGTGCGACCGCTTGTCCGGGACGGCGAACCTTTCATTAAAGGGCAGACCGTCGTCGAAATCGACGGTTTCAACCAGACCATTCTCACGGCCGAGCGCACTGCCCTCAATTTCCTGGCACACCTGAGCGGCATCGCCACCCTGACCGGGCGCTTCGTCGAAAAAGTCGCCGGCGCGGCCCGCGTCATCGACACCCGCAAGACCACCCCCGGCTGGCGTCATCTCGAAAAAATGGCCGTTGTGCACGGCGGCGGGGAAAACCACCGCCTTGGACTGTACGACATGGTCCTGATTAAGGACAATCACATCGCCTCGGCCGGCTCCGTAAGCGAAGCCGTGCGCCTGACGAAAGAATTCCTGGCCTCGGCCGATTTCCGCCTGCAGTTCGGCGCGCGCGCCGAGGATATCGAGATCGAGGTGGAGATCACCTACCAAGAGCAACTGACACAGGCCATCGAAAGCGGCGCTCATCGTCTGCTGCTCGACAACCAGACCCTCGACTCGCTCAAGGAACTCGTATCCATAGCCCGTAAACTCAATCCCGCCGTCAAACTCGAAGCCTCCGGCAACGTCTCTCTCGAAACTGTTGCCGACATTGCCCGCACCGGTGTCGACTATATTTCCATCGGCGCTCTCACTCACTCGGCCCCCGCCTGCGATTTCTCCCTGCAGGTCGTGGAGTAATTCGATGAAGCGAGCTGAAGCCGAGCGACTGGCCGACGAGGTCCTCCTGGTAGTCAGGAAAAAAACGGGGCGCTTCTTTGAAGTATCCGGACTGGCCGGAAGGTTCAAGACCGGCGAAGCCGAAATAGGACAGGCGCTAAAGAGTATTCAAAGCTGGGGATACCGCCTGCAAAGCGGCGCCGACGGCAGAGTCAAATTCGTCGCCGCACCGGACAAACTCACCGCCCTTGAAATCGGTTACGGCCTGAAGACCGCTTTTATCGGTAAAACCATCCTCGCTTACGGAAAAGTAAAGTCCACCAACGACGTGGCCCGTGAACTGGCCGACAGTGGCGCCGCCGAAGGCACGATTGTCACGGCCGACGAGCAGACTCGCGGCCGCGGCCGCCTCGGCCGCCATTGGCATTCTCCGGCCGCCAGCGGCATCTATGTTTCAATCATTCTGCGCCCCCGCTTCTCTCCGGAGAAAGCCCCGGGTCTTTCCATTATGACCGCTCTGGCTCTGGCGCAGACACTCGAGGGCTATGCTCCCGGCCGCCTTAAGATCAAATGGCCCAATGACGTTCTCCTGGCCGGCAAAAAAGTGGCCGGCATCCTCACCGAACTGTCCGCCGAGAGGCGCCGGATCGAGCACCTGATAGTCGGTATCGGTATCAATGTCAACCATCAGGCTGCCGACTTCCCTGAAAGCATCCGTGCCTCGGCGACTTCCGTCAGGCGCGCCATCAAGACGAAAGTGCCCCGGGTAGCCCTCCTGCAAAAGGTGCTGCGCGACTTCGAAAAGGAATACCTGCGCTACCGGAAAGCCATGTTGAAATCGTCCCACGGCAAAATCCTTCGCTATTCGTCCCTGCTGGGACACCACGTGAAACTTATGTCAGGCGGCGATGTTATACAGGGCAGGGCGGTCGACATAGACCAGAGCGGATGCCTGATTCTGCAGGACGGTGACCGGCGCATTGCCGTGTCAAGCGGTGAAATCAGCGACGTTCGTTGACACGGTGCGGCTCGTTCCTGCCCACTGTCCAGCATCTCGTCCTGCATGTCGAAGGCTAAATTTTACGTAATCGAAAGGTTTAACAATGGAATCATCCCACGTCAAGATCACGATAGTCCCCAACGGTCCGGCTCGCGTGCACTGCAAAAAAGCGGAGATCACGCTGCCCGACGGCTCGACCGTTACCAGGGAGGGGGATATATACCTCTGTCGCTGCGGGGCATCCAGAAATAAACCGTTGTGCGACGCCTCTCACAAGACCGTCGATTTCAAGGGTTGACCACGCGCCCGAACGCAGCGCTCGAATCTACTCGCCGGCTACGGCGTTGAGCAGGACATCCATCCACCGGTTCTTGCCGGCCTTGAAGGTGTCCCGGCTCCTGCAGGCATAAGCGATACGGTGGATCCCGCGATCGCTGACGAAGATTCGTGCCAATTCGTACTCAGCCGCACCGGCCTCGGCACACGCTTCGTTGTTCCATTCATAAATTATATTCATGGAACCCTGCACCAGTGGCAGCCAGTGCGACCCGGCGCAGTTCTCCATGGCGGCCTTGTGCATCACGTCATAGACATCCACAGCCGATGAGGCCTTGTACAGACCCGGATAATAACGGGTGGAAATCAACTCCGACCAGTCCTCGATTGTCTCGCCGGCCGGGACGTATTCGATCAAGGTTTGTGATTTCTCCTGCTTGATATAGCCCACCACCCAGGGGCGGCCGTCAAATTCGAACACCAATACCTCCCCGGCGGGCTTTTTCCGCGGCTTCTCGCCGAGTTCGGCAATCTTCTTTCGGGCCAACTCGATTTGCGCCGCCGGCTCGGCCGGAGCGATCCGGATATACAAACTGTAGGCTTCGACGGCTTCCGGTTTCCGGCCGGTCAGTTCGCACGCCTGGGCTTTACGAAAATACGCCTCGACCAGTGAGGAATCCGCCGCAATGGCTCTGTTGTATTGGATGATAGCGCTGTCAAGCTTACCTGCCGCGGCCAACTCATTGCCACGCCGCAGAAATACGCCGCCGCCGTTTTCCCCTGCAGCCGCTTTGGACGCGCACGTCATGCCAAGAGCCGCTACGAGACAAATACTTGAAAATCGGAAAGAAAGGCGCACCCCTCGCCCCCTAATCAGCGACAGGTTGAGCCGGACGGCTTGTCCTCTTGACGGCGGCAACAACAACCGGAATCAGGACAACCTGCACCGCGATACCCGGCAAGCCGGTGACTACAGCCCCGCCGGCGGAGAAGTACGCAACCGCGCTGTACGGCAGATCCATGAACAGGCCCAGAACCACCAGTCCCAGGCCAAACATCACCCGCCCCAGCAGCATTGCCGCTATCAGCGAAATGTAAATATTCAGCCTCAAGCGATCGTAGCACAGTCCGGCAATTAACCCGTAAATGGGCAGCTCCAGCGACATAAGGGGCACCGCGTACGTCGGCGGCATACCGGTCAAGAGATGCGACAACGCCGGCGCCAACAGGCCGACCAGAAGGCCGCCAACCGGACCGATCAAAAATCCGGCCAGCAGGACCGGAATGTGCATGGGCAGAAAAATCCGGCCGGCCATGCCAAAGGCATGAAAACCTATCGGCAGAAGTATCGCCAGAGCAAGATACAATGCCGAGTGCGTGATAAACCTGGTTTTGGCAGAGAGCGGAGTCACGGTGGAACTGGTCTACTTCACGTTGATGGCCGAAGCCAGGTAAAGCCCGGGGTGGTCCTTAATACTGACATCGGCGAACTTGCTGCTGTTGAACATCTTGCGCAGCTTCATTTCCGGCGGTATGGCATCGTGCTCGACGACCCCGCCCATCTCATGGTGCACCTCGGCCAATTCCCTCGACGAAATGAGATGAATAATGAAAAACTTCGCGTCCGGCCTGAGCACCCGGTGCGTCTCATCGATAGCCCGCTGCTGGTGCGTGAAATGAGGGAAAGCAGAAAAGGCCACAGCCATATCGAAGGTGTCATCATCAAACGGCAAATCGGAAGCGTCGGCATCGACCACGTTAACATTGTGGTGCGGAAAGTTGCGGTGAGCTCTGCGGACCATCTGGAAAGAGAAATCAACGCCCGTCACGGTGCCGGCCCCGCCCACTTTGCGGCGCAACATGTCAAACAGAATGCCCGTCCCGCACCCCAGATCGAGAATGTCCGAACCCGCCTCAACACCCAGACTTTCGACAATATGAGACAGGCGTTCAAGGTCCTCGGCAGTGAACATCAGGTCCCATTCCGCCGCCATCAAATCGAAAAATTCCTGATGTTTATCGTGCATAGTGTCCCTAATGTAGCAGTGCGATAAATCATGTCAAGCGATTTTGGCTGCCAGCCCGTGGCCGCGCCGCTTACACCCGCCGAACCGCTTTGGGATCTGGACTATCATGTTTTCTCTCAAGCGCTTTGGCTGCATGACCGGCGCCTGCAAACGCTCCCGGGGCAAGTATGTTCTCGTCTCGATAGGAATACGTCTTCCGGGTGAAAAATGTGAGAGGGATCCTCCAATTAGGTCTTTAATTTTGAAGTTATCGGAACTATATTACGAGTTATCCAATTTGGTGATTATATGGCCGGCAATTCGAAAAGAAACAGGCACAGCCAGGAATTCCTCCACATCAAGGGGGCGCGAGAGCATAATCTCAAGAATATCGACCTGAAGATTCCCCGAAATACCCTCACCGTCATCACCGGCCTTTCCGGTTCCGGAAAGAGTTCCCTGGCTTTCGATACTATCTACGCCGAGGGCCAGCGCCGCTATGTTGAGTCGCTCTCGGCCTACGCCCGCCAGTTTTTGGGACTTATGGAAAAACCCGACGTTGATTTTATCGAGGGGCTCTCGCCGGCCATCTCGATCGAACAAAAGGGCACTCCCAAAAACCCCCGTTCTACCGTCGGAACGGTTACCGAAATATATGACTATCTCCGCCTGCTGTTCGCCCGCGTTGGCGTCCCCCACTGCGTCCGCTGCGGACAGCCGATTACTCAGCAGACGGTCGAGCAGATTGTCGATTCCGTGTTGAGCTTTGAAGAAGGCACCCGCCTCATGGTTCTGGCGCCCCTGGTCCGCGGCAAAAAAGGAGAACACAAGGATGTCATCGACGCCGCCAGGAAAGAAGGTTTCGTGCGCCTGCGTGTCAACGGCGAAGTCGTCGAGTCCGACACCGATATCGAACTGGATAAGAAAAAAAAGCACACTGTCGAGGCCGTGGTGGACCGCCTCATCGTCAAGCCCAAATCCCGTCGGCGGCTGGCCGATTCGGTGGAAACCGCCCTCAAGACCGGCCACGGGACCGTCTTGATAAACATCAAGAAGGAGGACCTGCTCTTTTCCGAGCAGTTCGCCTGCCTCAACTGCAACATAAGCTACGATGAGATCAGCCCTCGTCTCTTTTCCTTCAATTCACCCTATGGGGCCTGCCAGACCTGTGACGGCCTGGGCCAGAAAATGGAAATCGACCCCGGCCTGGTGGTACCCGACCCCTCCCTCTCGGTCGGCGACGGCGCCATACGCCCCTGGGGCGGCGCCGAAATGTCGAACTGGTACCGCTACATGCTCAAAGGCGTGGCCAAACACTACGGCTTCAAGTTCTCCACACCCTTTGCCCAACTGCCCGCAAAGGTGCAGGAAGTTATCCTCCTGGGTTCGAAAGAAGAGATTACTTTTGAATATGAACACACCTCCGGCAAAGGCCGCGGCTCCGGCGTCTACCGCTCGACCTTTGAAGGCGTCATTCCCCATCTCGAAAGGCGCTACAAGCAGACTGAATCAAGCGGCGTGCGGCAGTGGATAGAAAACTACATGTCGATCAGCGCCTGTCCAACGTGCAAGGGCAGTCGCCTGCGACCGGAGGCGCTGGCGGTCATCATCGATCGGGAGACCATTGACAGCGTCACCGACATGTCCGTCAAGGCCGCCTGCAACTTCTTCAAAAACGTCAATCTCACCAAACGTCAGCGACTTATCGCCAAGCAGATACTCAAGGAAATCACCGAACGCCTGGGGTTCCTCAGTGATGTCGGGCTGGACTACTTGACCCTCAGCCGCGCGGCCTCAACCCTTTCCGGGGGCGAAGCTCAGCGCATCCGGCTGGCAACTCAGATCGGTTCGCGCCTCGTGGGCGTTCTTTACATCCTCGACGAACCGTCCATAGGTCTGCATCAAAAGGATAATCGCAAGCTCTTGAACACCCTGACGGAATTGCGCGATATCGGCAACACCGTGCTGGTGGTGGAACACGACCGGGAAACGATCGAAGAAGCCGACTTCGTCGTGGACCTGGGTCCCGGCGCCGGCATCCATGGCGGTGAGCTGGTCGCCACCGGCCGCCCGGCGGATATCCGAAAATGCAAAAACTCCATCACCGGCCTTTACCTTTCCGGGGCCAGGAAGATCGCCACACCTGTCGAAAGACGGCGCTTTAACGGCAATTGCCTCAAACTGAGCGGCGCCACCGGCAATAATCTGAAGAGCGTCGAGGTGGATATTCCCCTGGGGGTTTTTGTCGTCATCACCGGCGTTTCCGGCTCGGGCAAATCCACCCTGATAAACGAAACGCTCTACCGGGCGCTGGCCCGCCACTTTTACAGCAGTCGCACGGCGCCGCTGCCGTACGACAAGTTGACCGGGCTGGAACATATTGATAAAGTCATTGACATCGACCAGTCTCCCATTGGTCGCACGCCCCGCTCCAACCCGGCCACATACACCGGCGTCTTCACCCATATCCGGGATCTTTTTTCACAACTGCCCGAATCCAAAGCCCGCGGCTACCTGCCGGGCCGGTTTTCTTTCAACGTTAAAGGCGGTCGCTGCGAGGCCTGCCAGGGCGACGGTATTATCAAGATCGAGATGCATTTCCTGCCCGACGTTTACGTCCCCTGCGAGGTCTGCAAGGGCAAGCGTTATAACCGCGAAACACTGGAAATTGCCTATAAAGGCAAGAATATCGCCGATATTCTCGACATGACCGTGGACGAAGCCCTCACATTTTTTGAAAACATCCCCCGTATCAAGAAGAAGCTGCTCACTCTGGCTAATGTCGGTCTCGGTTATATCCACCTCGGCCAGCAGGCCACAACCCTGTCCGGCGGCGAGGCCCAACGCGTCAAGCTTTCCGCAGAACTGTCCAAACTGGCTACCGGCCGGACTCTTTATATTCTCGACGAGCCTACGACCGGGCTCCATTTCGAAGACATCCGCATGCTGCTGAACGTCCTGAACGAACTGGCCGACCGCGGCAACACCGTCCTTGTAATAGAGCACAATCTCGATGTCATAAAGACCGCCGACTGGGTTATCGATATCGGTCCCAACGGCGGCGAGGACGGCGGCCGCATCATCGCCACGGGGT
>JAOUEU010000151.1 GCA_029858555.1 Candidatus Zixiibacteriota bacterium | reverse complement strand
TTGCTTTTACTGCCCGCTGTGCGGTTTTGGCGGTTGCCACGTGTGAGGGGTGAGCGGCTCGGCAGGCGGCCGCCCGGCGGCCTTCTCAAGCAGGCAATGGTGTACGCATGCATAAAAAGAATAATAAAAAGCACACTTAATCCAGAGGTGAGGCGAGCGTACGGGCTCGACCTCACGGCAAAGGACGGTGGGGGATGCGATTGAATGATTTATCCCGGTGGGGGATACCGGAACGAATAATCGACGTGTGGCGCCGGCGGCAGGGTGAGATACTCCTGCCGGTGCAACAGCAGGCGCTGAAGAAAGGGCTATTGAATGCGGCCGACGGCGAGAAAGGGGAGCCTGGAATGAGGCTGGTTATTTCGGCCCCGACTTCGTCGGGCAAGTCATTTTGCGCCGAGATGGCCATGGTCAGGGCGTTGACCTCGCGGCTCAAGACGGTGATGCTGTTTCCGCTGAAATCACTGGCGGAAGAGACCTACCGCGTTTTCAGCCGGACCTACGGGCCGCTGGGCGTCAAATGTTTGATTGCTACCGGCGACCATCCCGAAAACGACCGCAGTTTCAGGGAGGGCGATTACCATGTGGCTATTGCCGTCTACGAGAAGTTCGATCTGCTTCTGACGGACGCGCTGGATATTTTGAAAAACATCGGCCTGGTGGTAATTGACGAAATTCAGACGGTATCGGAGCCGGGCCGGGGAGCGGTTCTGGAGCGAATGCTGACCAAAATATTGGCCTCCGTTTACGCGCCGTCGCTGATCGGCCTCTCGGCCGTGATAGGCGATGGCGACGCGGCGGCCGGGCGTCTGGCCGGCTGGCTGGGAGCCAGCCTGGTGGAACACAACAGCCGCCCGGTCGACCTGATGCGCGGAGTCGCTGCCGACGGTTCGTTCTGCTTTCGCTCTTACAACGACGGTACTGATGGCAGGGAACCCTTTTCGAAAACGGAGCCGGCCGAAGACCTCTTTGACAGCTTCGTGCGGCAAATCAAGAGCGATGCGGGTTCGACCCTGGTTTTTTTGAAGTCGCGGCAGGACACGGTGGAACAGGCTTTCAGACTGGCTGCGGCTGTTGACTGGCCGGAGGCGCGAGGGGCTCTTCGGAAACTGGAGGAGGAGGAACCGTCATTTTTGATTCGTTCACTGAAGCAGGCGATGAGTCGGGCTGTAGCCTTTCACAATTCTGACCTGTCGCCGGATCAACGTAGAGTCGTTGAGCAAGCATTTATTGAAAAAGAAGTTAAGGTCGTCTTTTCAACTACTACTTTAGCTATGGGTGTCAACCTGGCGGCCGATACGGTATATCTCGAGACCGTCAAGTATTCGGCGGGTGCCTATAACCGGCGGCCGTCCCTGGTCCCGGTCACGCGTTCCGAGTTTGATAACATGACAGGTCGCGCCGGTCGCCTGGTGCCGGGTGGGGTCCGACAGCCCGGCCGGGCCATCGTCTTAGCCGACAATGCCTTCGACCGCGAGATTCTCTGGGATGCCTACATCGCACCGGAAACGGCCGAACCTGTCCGGTCAGCCTTTTTGAGTATGGCGCTTGTCGACTGGCTGTTGAATATGCTCGTCAGCACCGCCGGCCGAGCGGAGATCACCGATATTTTTCGCTATAGTCTGTACGCCGCGTCCGGGGGAAAACTGGACGCATCGGCCCTGGACGAAGCCTTGGCGAGCCTGGGGGAGAACGGGTTTGTATCGGTTAATGGTGACGGCCGGCCGGGCACGCCGACGGCGCTGGGCCGGGCCATCGCCGGGTCCGGTTTAGCGGTGGAGGAGGCGGTTCATTTTCTTTCGAAGCTGGAGTCGGGCCGCCCGGATACAGAGTTCGGCTGGACCGCACTGGCCCTGAGTTCACCGGGATGGATCCTGCCGCCCGGGATTCTGACCCGCTTCGAGCAAAGGCACAACGTACCGCTTAAAACCCTTTATCAGTCGAACGATGCTCTGGCGGGACAGGCGAGCTTTTTGACGGGAGAGTGCGGCGGTCGGCAGGCCCTGCCGTACCGTACGGCGGCCTCTTTGAAGGCGTTGCTACTGCTGCATGACTGGTGCCGGCTGACACCGGTGCAAAAGTTGGAGGAGCAGTACCAGATGCACCTCGGTCAGATCATGAGTCTGGGCGACACGGCCGGACACCTGGTTTCCGCGCTCGCGGCGATTCTGGAGGCGGGGGACAGCGAAGCGGCGGTGGGGACGGTCCTGAGAAACCATGCGTTCAGCCTGCGAGTGGGTCTGCCGGTTTCGTTGCGGCCGCTGTACGAGCGTTTTGGGGCGATCTTGAACCGGTCAGATTTTCTCGATCTGCAGAGAGCCGGCATCGATGATTTGACCGGGCTGACTCAGTTGCCCGCCGGCGCATTGAATGGAATCATAAGGGGGGAACATAAATTGAAGTTGTTCAATGACAAAATCGTCAAACTTAAAGAGGAGGTTGATATGCCGCTGCAATCCGTTGCCCCGCCCCCGCGCTCGGCTATGATGCCGCCGATGCGCGGTCTTGTCCCGGAAGCTGTCGAGATCGACGGCAGTCTCGAAGGGGAACGTTTCTTGGTCAGGATCAACGGCTTTCCGGTGCGCCTGACAGGTAAGTCGTTCAAGTATTTTGTCAAGCTGGCCTGGTCGCGGCTGAACCGTGATGCCGGCTGGATCTACAAGGAAGATATTGAAGTCGGTTTTAACCAGGCGCGCTATCTTTACCGCATGAAAAACGAGGTAAACGCGGGGTTGAATTTCGCGTGGCCGGTGGTGGAAAACAATCGACTGGGATACTATCGCCTGAATGTCGATCCCTGCCGGATCCGCGTCAATCTTGACAACCTGAAAAGGCATCCGGACTACGAGGTACGTTCGATGGTTGTCGGGGTGGACGCGGCCGTCAATTGACGGCCCGGTCGGTGAAGCTCTTGCCGGGGAGGAGCGAGGCGGTCAAGGCCGTAAATAACACGGGGAACCGCCTCGCTCTTCCGGCTTGTTTTACTTGTATAAGACTTGCCCGGCGCAGGTTTTTCGGTAGCGCACGACGGCCGGTGCGGCCGCGAGAAAAGGCTGCAACTTTAGAATTGACAATATATTACTAAATGGAGTAGCTTTTTCTTCAGGGCCGGTCGTAACGGCCGATACATTGGTAAGACAATGATAATTAAGAGCAAAACCCGGCTGCCCATACTGGCCTCCGACAAGGTCGACGAGTTTCCGGTACTCCCGCTGCGCACGGGGGTATTGTTTCCGGGAACAATGCTCACGATTCATGTCGGCCGCTCAGAGAGTCTGAATCTTATCCACCACAGTCTTGATGCTAAGCGGGAATTCGTGGCCTCGTACTCACCCATGCAGACGGCCGCCAACAACGTCCCACCGATCCATCAGGTCGGCGTGCTGGCGGTGGTGCGCGACAGCAAGGCGGGACCGGGAGAATCACTGCTGGTGACGATTGAGGGGATTCGGCGTGTGAGCATAAACGAGATGACGGCCACCGAGCCTTTTTACATGGCGAGTGTCAGTTATCTCCAGTCGTCGAAAGCCGTCGATACGAGCGTGAAGACCAAGATAGATGAGGTAATCGAGATCGTCGAGGAAATCACTCACCTGGACCCGACCTACTCGCCGGAGCAACTGCCTATTCTGAAAATGAGCCAGGACGATCCCTCGACACTGGCGGACCGGGCGGCATCGATTTTCCATCTCCCCCTGGAATCGAAACAGGAGCTCCTGGAAACAACGGTGCTCAAGCAGCGGCTGGAGAAGCTGTTATTTCACCTTAACCTGGAGCTGGACAAGGCCGCGACCATTCACAATATCAACGAGAGCGCGAAAAAGGCCACCGAGGAGGAACAGCGCAAGCTGTTTCTTCGGCAGCAGTTGCATGAGATCAGAAAGCAGTTGGGCGAGGACTTTTCCGAGGAAAAAGAAGTGGCCCGCATACGCAAAATTATCAAGCACTCCAGTCACCTGCCACCCGAGGTTGTTTCCCGGGCGCTCATTGAGGCCGACCGGCTGTCGCAGTTGCCGACGGCATCGGCCGAATTCGGCGTTACAAAAAATTACCTTGACTGGGTCCTGGCCCTGCCATGGGAGCGAACGAGCCCGGAGGATTATGAAATCCACGAGGTGGAGCGCATTCTCTCGACCGAGTATTATGGCCCGACCAGTCTCAAAGAGCAGATTCTGCAACGCCTGTCGGTTCGGAAGCTGATGGGGGGCGTGAATGAAGGTCCGACGCTGTGCCTGGTGGGAGCTTCGGGAACGGGCAAGGCCGCCCTGGCGAAGGCTATTGCCAAGGCGCTGGGAAAGGACTTCATCCGGATATCGGTGGGCGGGATCGCCGAGGTGTCGGAAATAAAAGGAACGTCACGGACATTTCTGGGGGCCATGCCGGGCAAGATCATTCGCACTCTCCGGGATGCCGGGACCTGCGATCCCGTGATTCTCATTGAAGATATCGACTACTTCAATATCGACAACGACTCTTCGGTAAACATGGCTCTTCTCGAGGTAATTGACATACGCAAGAATTCGAAATTCCTGGACAGTTACCTGGGGATAACTTTTGATTTAAGCAAAGTCTTTTTTGTCTGCTCGGTGCGGTCGCTGGAAGAGATACCCGAGCAGTTTATTCCCCGCCTGGAGATTCTGGAGTTCCCCGGGTATATCGAACGGGAGAAAATCGTCATCTCCAAAAGGTACCTCATACCCAACCTGTTGCGAAAACATGGAATTGCCAAATCTGAGTTGAGGTTCTCCGACAAGATATTAGGTCGCATAATCAGCCATTACACGCAGGAATCGGGGCTTTTGGCTTTTTCTCAGCAGATTGAAAAAATCTGCCGCAAAGTGGCCCTGGAGAAGCTGGAAAAGGGAAAGACCCGCTTTCAGATTACGGAGAAAAACATCGAGTCATATCTCGGATCGGCCATTTTTATCCCGGAAAAGGCCGAGACGGCTCCCGAGATAGGTACTGCCGCGGGCCTGGCCTGGACGGGCGCAGGCGGGGATTTGATGTTTATCGAGGGCCTCAAGATGAAGGGGGATGGGCAGATAATCACGACCGGCTCCCTGGGCGATGTTATGCGGGAGTCCATCCAGGCCGCGCACTCATACGTGCGGTCGAAAGCCGATGTCCTGGGTATCGACTTCAGCGATTTTAATGACTTTGATATCCATATTCACTTCCCTTCCGGCGCCATACCCAAGGACGGTCCGTCGGCCGGTGTTACCGTCTGCCTGGTGGTGGCCTCGATCATGTCTGAACGACCGATCCGCAACGATATTGCCATGACGGGCGAGGTAACCCTGCGCGGTCGGGTGCTGTCGGTGGGTGGCATCAAGGAGAAGGTGTCCGCCGCCTACCGGGCGGGCATTTATAACGTCGCCATTCCCAAGGAGAACGAAAAGGACATCAGGGAATTGCCCAAAGAGATTCTGCGAAAAACCAAATTCACGTATATCGAGCGGGTGGACGAGCTGTTTGAGCTTTGCCTGCTTAATTTTACACCCTCATCATACACGCTGGAAAAAATCTTTGCCGAGGAAATGGAGAAGGCGAAGAAGAAAAAGCCCCGCGCCAAAAAGACTACCGGCAAAGCCGCCAAATCAAAAAGGCGTTCCGGGACAACGCCCAAATCCAAGTAGCTGCACCATAGCCACAATCGGTAATTATCTGTCCGGTCTTGCCGACCGAACAGTGTGACGGTCGTGTCATGAATTGTCACACTGTTCGCGGCCTGCCGATCGGGCGCCATTGTCGACCGCGAAACTCGCGTATCGGGGCAAAAAGCTTGACAGTCAATACAGTGGCAGAGTATATTGGATCAGGAGAACGGACAGGTAATCCTTTTCTTCAGACGTCAACGGTCACTTATGTTGCACGTAGTCAGTCTTATGCTTACTCCTATGTCCGGGCGCTTTGGCGGCGGCAGGCATTCAGGCGCGTGATGGGCCTGGTAACCGGGTATGCCGCTGTTGAGAAACGGGATAGCAAAACAGAGAACGCTAATCATAAATTACTGTGCACGGAGGCATGATGATGAGAATCAGGTTCGCAGTAGTGTTGGCCTCGGTCCTGTTTCTGTGGTCAGGATCGGCCAGTGGGCAGGGATCGTTTTCGCTGGACCATGTCGACGGGTTGCTTAACACGGATACTGTATCGACCGACGTTCCTATAACCTTCTACCTCCGCTGGACCAACAATACGGGGGCAAATATCCGGGGCTGTTCCAACGGTTTTGAGGTTTACTCACCCGACGGGGCCGTCTGGAATCCGATAACATGGGTACCTTATCGCGATTTCAGCCAGATGCCGCCGGTCGTCGTCGAGTACTATCCCGGCTGGAGCACGATTATCTTTGACAACAGCCTGGACTTTAATCCTTACAGCGTTACCGGCAGCGGGGCAGACACCATCGGGTTTTCCGGCACCAGGAAATACGGGACCGGAGTCGTTGACGGCTTCGACGACGTCGTGTACACCATCAGCACCATAGTCAACGACGCTCAGCACGGAAAGACGTTATGTCTGGATTCATGTTTTTACCCGCCGGCCAACGAGTGGGTCTGGTCGGGCGATACGCTCGACCCCGTCAACCCGGGCACCGGCGATATCTATCCCGGCTGGGGCGGACCGTACTGCTTTTTCATTCGCGATCCCGATTACGTGCCACCGTCAAACCTGGTTCTCTCGACTGATTCGCTTCATTTCCTGGCGATAGACGGTGAACCCAACCCGGCCTATCAGAGTTTTGACGTAAACACCGACAATAACCCCCTCAGTTTCACGGCGAGCGAGGGCGTGACGTGGTTGCAGCTCAATCCAACCAGCGGAACCACGCCGAAAACGATTAACGTCTATGTAAACATCGCCGGACTGGCGGTCGGCACTTACTACGCGAATATCACGATCAGTGCGCCTACGGCTGAGAATTCGCCCCAGAAGGTGGTGGTGGAGCTGGAGATCATTCCACCGCCTCCCGAGATATCGGTCAATCCGACATCGTTTCAGTTCTATGCGGTGGTCGATGAGACCAACCCGGAGCCGAAGACACTGACTGTCAAGAACATCAGGGCCTCGGTCCTCAACTGGACGGTGACCAACACCGAGAGCTGGCTGAGTCTGGACCCGTTGTCGGGGGTCGATTCGGGTGACGTTACGGTGAGTGTGGATATCGCGGGTCTGGCCTACGGTGACTACTACGACTCCATTGTAGTCAGCGACCCGGTGGCCATCAACGATCCGGTGAAAGTCCCGGTGCGGCTGACCATGGGGTCCAACCTGCCGGTAATCGAGGTCGATTCGGCCTTTAATTATATCATAGTCGAGGCGGGCGGCCAGTATACGCCCGGCCGGGAGATTCTCATCCGCAACGGCGGTATCGGAGAGATGAATTTCTGGCTGACTGACAGTAGTTCGCGCCTGGCCAGCTATACGCCGTCGAGCGGGGCGGCCCCGCAGACGGTGATGGTCGATTTCAAGACTATCGGTGGCACTAACGGAGTAGATTATTATGACACCCTGTGGGTTTACTCCAACGAAGCTGTCAATTCGCCCTTCCCGGTCGTCTTTCTTTTTCACTACGTGGAACAAGCGGCCTACCTCTAT
>JAOUEU010000150.1 GCA_029858555.1 Candidatus Zixiibacteriota bacterium | reverse complement strand
ACATCGTCCCCTTCACGCATCTTGTTGACTACCTGAAGCGCGGTGATGCCCTGGTGGTCAACACTACCAAAGTGTTCAAGGCCCGGCTGTTCGGCAGGCGTCCCACCGGGGCCAAAGTCGAGGTCTTTCTCGTCCGGCGGATAACCGGCCTCTCGACACGTAAAGGGCACGCGTGCCCCTGGGAGGCGATGGTGCGGCCGTCACGGCGCGTCAAAGAGGGTGAGCGCGTCATATTCGATTCACTCCATGCGATTCTCGCCAAAGACCTCGGCGGCGGCAGGTGGGCCGTCGAGTTTCCCTCGAAAACCGTGGAGCAGAAAATCATCGCGCACTTCGGGCACGTCCCCCTGCCGCATTATATCAAACGCGATGACCAGCCCAGTGACATCCGCCGCTACCAGACGATTTTCGCCGACCCGGACAAAATTGGCGCGGTGGCTGCCCCCACGGCCGGCTTCCACTTCACCAGGCCCATTCTGGATACGATAAGGGCCCGGGGGGCCCGGCTGGTCGAGGTCTGCCTTCATGTCGGGCCGGGGACGTTCAAGCCGGTGACGGCCGATAATATCGACGACCACGTTGTCGACCCGGAACTGGCCGAACTCAGTCCGCAAGCCGCCCGGAGCCTCAACCAGGTGCGGCAGAAGGGCGGGCGCGTGTTTGCCGTGGGCACCACCAGCGTGCGGACGCTGGAATCGGCCCGGATCGTCGACGGCCGGATTCAGCCCTTTGCCGGCGAGG
This sequence comes from Candidatus Zixiibacteriota bacterium, assembly GCA_029858555.1. GTDB lineage: Bacteria > Zixibacteria > MSB-5A5 > GN15 > FEB-12 > DAOUUR01. The sequence continues at coordinate 6,894 of JAOUEU010000150.1, read as the reverse complement.
TGGACCTGTATATACGGCCGGGTTTTGCCTTCGGGGTGACCGACCACCTCGTCACCAACTTTCACCTGCCGAAATCGTCCCTGATTATCCTGGTGTCGGCTTTCGCCGGGCGGGAACGGGTCCTCGATGCCTACCGGCAGGCTATCGCTCTGCAAATGCGGTTTTACAGCTACGGCGACGCCATGCTGATATTGTAGGTTTGACCGGTCTTCCCAGGTTGACTTGACCGGGTGCGCGGGAGTATATTCATAACAGTGAAAGTATGTGCTGTCATAGTCGCCGGGGGGAGTTCCGAGCGCTTCGGAGGTGAGGTCCCCAAGCAGTTCATCGAGGTTCACGGGCGGCCCCTGCTGAGTTGGACCATCAGTCGTTTCGAAGCGTCATCGGTGGTCGATCAGATAGTGGTGGTGGTCGCCGAGGAATACCTGTTGTTTGTCAGCGAACGCGTCGTCGACCCGTTTGGCTTTGCGAAAGTCTCCAAGATTGTAATTGGCGGGGTCACCCGTCCGGAGTCGGTCCTGAAGGGTCTGGAGGCTTTGCCTCTCGCGACCGATTTCGCCGCCATTCACGACGGCGCCCGCCCGCTGGTCAGGCCCGAAGACATTGACCGCGTGGTGCAAACAGCCGTTCGTGAGAGGGCGGCCATCCTGGCCGTGCCCGCCACCGATACTGTCAAGCGCGTCGCCGGAGATTATGTCTTGTCGACTCAGGATCGCAACGCGCTGTATCTGGCCCAGACACCCCAGGTTTTTCAGTATGATTTGATTATCAATGCCCATCGCCGGGCGGCGGCCGGCAGCGATACCGAATGGATCACGGACGACGCTTCGATCATCGAGCGGGCCGGGTTCAAGGTAAAAGTGGTGGAGCCGTCGGCGCCGAATCTGAAAGTCACCAGCCGCGATGATTTGGCTATTGTTGACGCCCTGTTAAGGAGGGAACACAGTGGATAAGCTGCGGGTGGGGCAGGGGTATGACGTCCACGCGTTTGTAACGGGCAGAGCGCTCATGATCGGCGGCGTGGAGATTCCGCACGAAAAAGGTCTGGCGGGGCACAGCGATGCCGATGTCCTGCTTCACGCCGTTATGGATGCTCTCCTGGGAGCTGCCGGCCTGCCGGATATCGGCAACCAGTTTCCGCCGTCGGATGAAAAGTATCGGGACATAGATTCCCGCAGGCTGCTGCGCGAAGTCTACGAGCTCATTGCCGAGGCCGGCTGTAAAGAAGTGATCAATATCGATGCCATAATCCAGGCCGAGCTTCCCCGGATGACCCCCCATATCCCGAAAATGAAGCGCGTAATTGCCGACATCCTGCACATGAGTGAAAACAGAGTTAACATCAAGGCCACCACGACCGAGGGTCTCGGCTTTCTGGGTCGTCGGGAAGGGATAGCCGCCTCCGCCGTGTGCTTGATTACCTGCCATGGGTGAGAACGTATCACAAATTAACCAGTACCTGGATTATTTGTTTGCATATGGTCCCTTCTGGGTCTACCTGGTGATCTTTGTCGCCTGCTTTGTCGAGAACCTGTTTCCGCCGTTTCCCGGCGACAGTTTCATCGCGGCCGCCGGCGGCCTGATAGCGGTTTCGCGGCTGGACTTTCTGATGACGTTCCTGCTGGTGATTGTCGGCGGCACCAGTTCGGTGATGCTGCTTTACTTTTTCGGGAAGAACTACGGGCGGGACTACTTCATTCGCAAGGACTTCAAATACTTCTCGGCCGATGATATCATCAAGATGGAGGAGAAGTTCTCAAAGTGGGGCGTCCTCATTCTGATCTTCTCGCGTTTCGTCGTGGGCTTGCGAGCGGTGCTGGCAATTGTCGCCGGTATCGGCCGTTACCGTGCACTAAAAATGCTGATATTTTCGGTGGTATCTTATATTTTGTTTACCTCCCTGGTGATGTATATTGCCATCAGGCTGGTAGAGAATTTTGAACGCATAGAGTATCTCTTCAGGACCTACAGCTCCGTTGTGTGGCCCCTGATGGTCCTGCTTGTGGTGCTGTATTTCGCTCGCAAGTTTGTGACTGTAAGGAAGCAGAGTTAAATGAAAATTTTGCTGTTAGCCGGTGGTAATTCCAGCGAAAGGGAAGTCTCACTCGCCACGGGCAGGGCGGTTTACGATTCCCTCAAGAGACAGCAGCACACCGTCTTTGCCATCGACCCCCTCACCGGTAAATCGCTCATTAGCAGGGACGGTAAGTTCCTGGCCGCTCCTCGTGACGACTCCTCCAGAACGGCCGTGCCGGTAAAATCGGAGACTCGCGCCTTGATCAATGCCATTTCGTCGCCGGGATTCCGGGATATTGACGTCGTTTTTGTCGCGCTCCACGGCGGTACTGGTGAGAACGGGAGTTGTCAGTGCCTTCTCGAGATGGCGGGCCAGAGATTTACCGGGGCGGGTATGACGGCTTCGGCAATCGCCATGAACAAAGCTGTCGCCAAACGGCTATTCCAGAGCGTCGATATTCCCACACCCGACTGGGCGCTGTACCGGCTCGCTGACAGGGAAGTGGATACGCCCCTTCTCGATGAGATAGCGGCCCGGTTCGATTGCCCGTTTATCGTAAAACCCAACGACAGCGGGTCCACCGTCGGACTCACCAAAGTCAATACCATTGATGAGCTGAAACCGGCCATTGCACGGGCTCTGGACGAAAGCGACGACGTACTGGTAGAAAAGTACATCCGGGGCCGGGAAATGACGGTGGCGGTTCTTGACGGCGAGGCGCTGCCGGTGGTTGAGATCATTCCGGCCAGTGGGCTGTACGACTACGAGGCCAAATATACCAAGGGCAAATGTGAGTATGTCACCCCGGCGCCGATCGACTCGGAACTGGCCGGGCGACTGTCAGAGGCCGCTCTTCGCGCCTACGACGTCATCGGGGCCGCCGGCCTGGCGCGGGTCGACTTTATCCTGGACGAAAATGAAAACTTCTACTGCCTCGAGTTGAATACTCTGCCGGGTATGACCGAGCTTTCCCTGTCGCCGATGGCGGCCGCCGCCGCCGGCATCGGTTTTGACCAGCTCGTGGACCGTATTGTCAAATCCGCCGTGAAAGGGCGCCAACGCTGATCATGGAGAAACTGCGACCGCGCGCCGTCATCTTCGACCTCGGTTCCACTCTTATCGAGTACGAGGCGGTTCCATGGCATGAAATGAACCGCCAGTGTGTGGCTTCCGCCCACAAATTCCTGCTCAAAAAGGGATACCAGCTGTCCGACGAGACAAGTTTCTACGATGCGTTCCAGAACATCAGGTGCCGTTATCGTGAGGCCGCAGCCGAGACCTTGGTGGAGTGGACGGTTCCCCAGGTGGCAACGGAGCTTTTCGAGAGGCTCGGGTTGGAAATGGACGATGGCATCATCGACCGCTTCTTCGACGCCTACTACAAACCGGTCGAGAAAATCTTGTATGCCTACGATGACGTTCTCGATACGCTCGGTCAGGTCAAAAATAAAATCCCCGTATTGGGGTTGATTTCTAATACCGTCTTTCCGGCTCGCGCCCACCTGAAAGAACTGGAAGAATTCAACATAAAGCCTTTCCTCAATTTCACCGTCTTCAGTTCCAGCTTCAAACTGCGCAAACCGCATCCGGACATCTTTTACAGGGCCGCTAATCTGGCCGGGTTTGCGCCCTCCGAATGCGTCTATGTCGGCGACCGCTATGTCGAGGACGTCGAGGGTCCGACCGGCGTGGGCATGACGCCGATTCTCAAAATTATCGAGGGCCGGGACTATCCCGAGGACATGCCGGATACTCTGCGGACCATCCGTACTCTCGCTGAACTGGAACGACATATCGAGATTTGACTGGCGATGACCTTTTTTCTTGATATATTGCGCTTCTTCTGACCGAATTGAAACGCGGATAGGGATTCTAAACATACAGGAGCCATTGTGGACAGAACAGAACTTCTATTGAAAGAAATCACGGAGGCCAACGGTGTCTCCGGGCACGAGCAGGAAATCCGTAATATCCTGGCCCGGGAACTCAAAGACAATGTCGATGGTCTGGAATACGACCGGATGGGTTCGGTGCTGGGTCGAAAAAAGGGCGCGGCCGACCGCCCGCGGGTATTGGTTATGGGACATATGGACGAAATCGGCTTCATGGTCAAGGAAATAACCAAGGAGGGGTATATCAGATTCCTGCCGCTGGGCGGCTGGTGGGGCCATGTCGCCCTGGCCCAGCGGATGCGGGTCATTACCTCGAAGGGCCCGGTCGTCGGCGTTGTCGGGGCCGCTCCGCCCCACCTGGTTCCTCTCAAGGATCGGGAGAAGGTGGTGCCCATGAAAGACATGTATATTGATGTCGGCGTCCAGGAGAAGTACGATGTCAAAAAGAAACTGGGCGTCCGGCTGGGCGATCCGATTGTGCCCGACAGCCAGTTTACCATCATGGGCAACAAAAAGATGTACCTGTCCAAGGCTTTCGACAATCGCGTCTCCTGCGCGGTGGCCATCGACGTCATGCGTTATTTCAAGAAGGCCGCTCACCCCAACACGATCTATGCGGGAGCCTCCGTGCAGGAAGAGGTCGGTCTCCGCGGCGGTCAGACCACCGCCCACCTGACCGATCCCGATGTGTGTATTATCGTCGATACCGGCGTCGGCCAGGACGTACCGCCCGATGGCTTCACCAAAGAGGAGAAGCTGGGTTCCGGCCCGGCCATTCTCTTTTACGATGCCACCATGATTCCCAATCTCAAGCTGCGTGACCTGGTGATGAAAACCGCCGAGACCAAAAAGATCCCCTACCATCTGTCGTACATGGAAGGCGGCGGAACCGACGGCGGCCGCGTGCATATAAGCCGTATCGGTGTGCCGACCATCGTTATCGGTCCGCCCGTCCGGTACATCCACAGTCATAATGGAATCATGAATCGCACCGATTATGATAATACCGTCAAGCTGATCTGTGAGCTGATAAAGAGGCTTGACAAAAAGACCATTCGGTCGCTGACGGAGGTTTAGACAGGCGATGGCGCTCAGATTCAAAAACAGTCTCACCCGCGTCAAGGAAGAGTTCAAACCGCGCGTGGAAGGTAAGGTCGGCATGTATACCTGCGGCCCCACCGTCTACAACGTTGCGACCATCGGCAATTTCCGGGCCTTTACTTTCGAGGACCTGCTCCGGCGTTTTTTGAAATACAAGGGCTACCGGGTTACCCAGGTGATGAACCTGACCGACGTGGACGACAAAACCATCCGGGGCTCCCAGGCCGAGGGCATTGCCCTGAAAGAGCACACGGCGCGCTACGTCAAGGCCTTCTTTGAAGACCTCGACACTCTCCGCATTGAGCGCGCCGAACACTACCCGGCCGCCACCGAGCATATCCCGGAGATGGTCGAGCTTGTCAAGAAACTCGTCGAGCGCGGAATCGCCTACGAAGCCAACGGCAATTACTATTTCAAGATTGCGGCCTTTCCCGACTATGGCAAGCTGGCCAATCTCGATATGCAGGGTCTCAAACCCGGCGCCAGGATTGTTCTGGACGAATACGAAAAGGAATCGGTTTCGGATTTCGCCCTCTGGAAAGCTTGGGACGAGGCGGACGGCCCGGTGTTCTGGGAAACCGAACTGGGTAAGGGCCGCCCCGGCTGGCACATCGAGTGCTCCGCCATGTCGATGAAATACCTGGGCAACCATTTCGATATCCATACCGGCGGCGTGGACAACATGTTCCCGCACCACGAAAACGAGATCGCCCAGTCCGAGGGCGCCACCGGCGAGAAATTCGTCAACTACTGGTTGCATGCCGAATACCTTATTGTCGACGGCCGCAAGATGTCCAAGTCACTGGGAAACTACTACACCCTGCGCGATATCATCGACAAGGGCTACCCGGGGCTGGCCGTGCGCTACCTGCTTCTGGCCACTTATTACCGGCAGCAGCTTAACTTCACTTTCCAGGGTCTGGAATCGGCGCGCAACGCCCTCGAGCGCTACAATGACTTCATCGCCAACCTTTCCGATTACTCCGGTGGGACATCCGACGGCACCGCCGACGGCATCACCGAAAAGATGCTGACGGCGTTTGAAGAGTCCCTCGACGACGACCTCAATATTTCCGGCGCGCTGGGCGCCGTCTTCGATTTCATTCGGGACGTCAATAGGCTCAAGGCCGAGGACAAGCTCTCCGCCGACGAGCGCGACCGGGCCCTGGCGGCAATTCGCAAGGTTGACACGGTTCTGGATTTCGTCTACGAGAAAAAAGACATCGACAGTGAAATCGAGGACTTGATCCAACAGCGCACCGAAGCCAAGAGAAACAAGGATTTTGCCCGGGCCGACAAGATCCGCGACGACCTGACCGCCCGGGGCATCATCCTTGAGGACACCCCCCAGGGCGTCCGCTGGAAACGGAAGGTGTGAGGCGGGGAAGAGGGCAGAGGCCCCCTAAAACATCTTGACACTTCGGCCGGATTTGCTTGTTTATTCTGTTGGCCGTACGCCGGCGTAGCTCAATTGGTAGAGCAGCTGATTTGTAATCAGCAGGTCAGCGGTTCGAGTCCGCTCGCCGGCTTTATTTTTGCCTCCAGATGCCCCCTTTAATGGCCGATTTCTCATATATATAAGTAAAACTTGATTTAGCCGGTATTTGACCCTATGGTGGCAACTTAGAGAAAGAGGCGCCGTAGGTTAAGTATATAAAAGGCTGCCGGTTCCAGACCTGAATTATGAATGTTATTGAATTCATAGACCTTACCAAAGTCTACCGACCCCGCATGAAAAAGGGCGGCATCGTGGCTGTCGACTGCCTGAGCCTGGCGATAGGCCAGGGTCAGATTTTCGGGCTTCTGGGTCCCAACGGCGCCGGCAAAACCACGCTCTTCAAGGCCCTGCTGGGGGTAGCCGGAATCACGTCGGGCGAGGCGTTG
>JAOUEU010000008.1 GCA_029858555.1 Candidatus Zixiibacteriota bacterium | reverse complement strand
GTGGAGATTTCTTGGTCGTGAGCACAAGCGATGGCGTGGTCACTTACAACGGAAGGAACTGGCGCTCGTTTACGGTCGAAAATGGTCTTCCGTCCGGCAATATCCTCAGCCTGTACTCGACGGGAAGCAGTGTTCTCATCGGAACCGACAGCGGGATAGTCCGTTACTCCGGTCTGGACTTCGTTCCGATAGCCGGCAGCGAGCAGCTTCCCAAGGGTCCGGTGACGGCTATGGGGGCTCAGGGCCTCAACAATATCTGGATCGTGTTGAACAACGACCTCTATCATTTCGATGGCACGGTCTGGTCGAACACGGCACCGTATGCCGTGGCCATCGATGATACACCTGAAACCATTGCCTCCAGGTTCAGCCTGCGCGGCACCGCCGATGAGACAAAAAAGTTCATAGCCCGGTTTGAAGCATTGAATCGCAGGACGATGCCGCTGCCGGTGCCGGTCGACTCCAGTGGTGCCGACGTCCTCCCGACGCCGGTCGATTCCGTTCCGGCGGTGGAGAATACGACCGACGGCGTGGCTCCTGCCGATACGGAAGAGACCAACCTTGGGCCGGACGAGGCTCTTACAGCCGAGACGGAAAGCGTGGACTCTGCCCTGACAGCGGCCGAAGAGACCGGTCCGTCGGATATCTCGGGCGCTCCCCTGGTGTTGTCGCCGGGTACGGTAGTGCAGGTTCCTTATGTTGCGGAAATCCGCGGCGCGGTGCACTCCATTTACACGGATCTTAGTGGCAATGTCTGGTTGGGAACCGATAACGGTGTTCTGGTTTATGACGGCAGCGGCTGGAAGTCTCACGGTACAGGCACTGCAAATCGTCTGACGTCGATCTCGAGTGGTTCCAGTCCCAGGTTATTTGCCTTCGGCGACGGCGGCACCATGCTGCGATACGATGACCCGTCATGGAGCGGCATACCTCTTGACACGGCTACGTTATTCAACGACGTCTGGGGCGGTCCTGGCGGCGATCTCGTCGCTGTCAATCCCGGTGGCGGTATAATGCGCTACGACGGCGATAACTGGAGCGAGATGACCAGCGGGAATACCTCTGAGCTCTTCGCAGTCTGGGGAACTTCCGACAGCAACATCTTCGCCGTTGGCGCTGATGGCACTATCCTGCGCTACGACGGCACCGCCTGGGCGGCCATGAACAGCGGCACCGCTGTTAACCTGTATGGTATTTGGGGAGAGCCCGCGCGAGGAATGATTGCCGTGGGGGCCGGAGGGATTATCCTGAGCTATGACGGCGCCAACTGGAACAGCCTGAGTAGCGGCACCACCGCGGATTTATATGCTGTCTGGGGCGGCTCCTTCAACGACGTATATGCGGTCGGTGACGGTGGTCTGGTCCTTCATTGGAATGGCGCTGCCTGGACCACGATGCCCAGCGGTACCGAACAGACCTTACGGAGTGTTTGGGGAAGTTCTGCCAACCATGTGGTGGCAGTTGGGGACGACGAGACGATCGTTGAATATGACGGTACCCTGTGGAAAGCCATTCCCAGAGAGTCTTCGCTTGATCTGTACGACGTTTGGGGACGTTCGGCCCAGGACGTTTTCGCCGTCGGCGAGCACGGCACTATTCTGCACTATGACGGCAAGCAATGGCGGCTTCAAAGCAGCGGTCGCCGGGTCAACAATATCGACGCCCGGAGCGACCGTGTCTATCTGGCCACTGACGGCGGCGTCGTCGAATATGACGGCAGGGAATGGCGGCGCGTCGAGGTCGGGGGGATGGAACGAACCAACACTTTGAGTGTGATGGTCATCGACGGTGAGTTGTGGCTGGCCAATGACCGAAAGGTCGTTACCGGAGTCAGCGGCCAGAAGGAACTTGCCTTCATGCACGTCAAGTGGCTGCCGGAGCTAGCTGATGATCTTTACTATGAATTCCTGTCGTTTGTCAACGATTTCAAAGGTTGGGGTACGCTCGGCGGCAACGTCACCTTTATCTCCTACGGTACTTTCAGCCGCACCGCCGAGGACAGCCCGGAAGTGGTGGGTGAATTCGACTCCTTCGACATCGCGTTTACTCTGTCCTACGGCACCTCGCTCACCCGGAAACTCAAAGGCGGGGTGTCGGCCAAATTCATCTATTCGCGTCTGGCGGATCTCGGCGCCGGTGAAGAATTGGGCCAGGGAACCTCAAGCGGTTTCGCTGTCGATTTCGGGTTGCTGTACAAGATGACCGATCGCCTCAACTGGGGGCTGGCCATAACCAACATCGGACCCAAGATGGCCTATATCGACGCCGCTCAGGCCGATGATTTGCCGCGCAATTTTGCCTTCGGTTTCGCCTACAAGTTGTTCAGGTCCGATTACTATCATGTCCTGGTAACCTCGGAAATAAACAAGATTCTGGTCGGGCTTGATGACGGCTTCTCCGAGGAACTCAAGCAGCTGATCATCAACAGCGGCGTGGAATTCCTCTATGCCGACATTTTTGCCTTGAGAAGCGGCTATATTTATGATGAAGAAGGCAACGTCAAGACGCTTACGCTCGGTGTGGGATTGACACTTCTGAGCAAGTTCAAGTTTGACTTTGCATATATTCCCAGTAACTCCAGCTCGGCTTTGGCGAATACCTTGAGAGTATCGATCGCCGTTATACCCTAAGCTGGTAGAGAGTTGGTGCCTGAACATGCGGAAATGGATTCTGGCAGGTCTTATGGCCTGCCTGGCGGCATCGGATGCCCCAACGGCGGACTCACACGAGTATAAGGCGCTGCGCGTCGCCGGACGAGTTGCCGAGGACACCGTCTCGAAAAACTACATCCGACAACAGGGTCTCACGCCCAGCCTTGAGGACGTTATCAGGCTGCCTCTGGAACGCGAAAAGCCGTGGTCCCTGCCCCGAAAGGCGCTCGCGGCCGAGTTCGATACGACCCTGCACGTACTCGTGCTGCTCTTCAATTTCCAGTATGAGGAAACGGACAATCCCAACACAACCGGTCGCGGCATCATGAATCTCTCGACTGACACCCTCGCGTTTTTTGATTCCGCCGGTCACATGATCGATCCGCCGCCGCATGACTCTGCCTATTTTGATGCACATATGCGGGCGCTCCGTTATTACTGGGAGACCGTTTCCGAAGGCAAGCTCAGCCTGAGTTGGGAGATATGGCCGCCCGGCGAAGACTCGGCTTATACCTTACCGATGCCGATGAGCCACTACGGCCGATGTGATTCGGTTGTCATCGGTCTCGAAGACTACTACCGTGATTGTATTACCACTGCGGATGCAGCTTCACCCGAAATTCATTTCGCGGATTATCAGTCTATCTTTTTGTTTCATGCCGGTTCCGATCGGCAGAACGATATCGGTTTCCCGGAGACGTGCAGCGATCTTTTCTCCGGTTTCATAAGGTTCGGCGACTCGGTGTGGGTCGATACCAATACATATTATGTGCGCACCGGGTTGATCATGCCCGAGACCTCCAACCAGGATAATCGCGCCACGGCTCTCAATGCCCTTATAGCCCACGAGTTCGGACATCAGTTGGGACTGGTCGACCTCTATGACACCCGGTATTTCCTGACACAACTCGGCGATTTCGCTCTCATGGACAATAACGGCTTCGGTACCGGCATCGAGTTCGCCGGGTTCACCGTGGGGCGCGTGTTTGGCGCCATCCCGTTGTATCCTTGCGCGTGGTCCCGCGCCTACCTCGGGCTGGTTGAGGTCCAGGACTTCCGCCAGGGAACCGACATCAGGGTTGCTGCCGCCGAGATAGCTTCGGAAGGAATAAAAGTCGCCCGTGTGCCCATCACCGAAAAAGAATATTACTTGATCGAAAACCGCCTGGTGGATACCGACGGGCTGGAAACTGTTACCTGGGCGGACAGGCAGACTTCGGTCATTATGGGACCGGGTCGCTGGGGACCGCAGTTCAGCGAGGACCTGCTGACCGGAGAATACGATTTCCTAATGCCCGGCTCGGGTATGCTCATCTACCATGTCGACGAGAGCGTCATCGGCCTCGACTACGATGAGGACGGACAGAATAATTTCACCGATAATGATCTCCAGTGGGACTGGGACCGTCGTTTCGTTCGCCTGGTTGAGGCGGATGGTGTGGTCAATTTCGGCGGCGGATACTATAAGGGATTCGGGGAGCCGGAAGACATGTTTCGGGACGACCGCCAGACGGCCTTCACGCCCAGCACCAATCCACCGGCCGTAGACAACACCGGAAACAACACCCGTGTCTACATAACCGGCATCAGTCGCCTGGTTGATGACAGCGGCTCGAAACCGGTGCTTGTCGATTCGGTGATGCGTTTTGACGTCGAGACCGATAAGCTTGCGACAGGATTCCCCAAGCGGGCCGGCCATCCCGTGTATGGTCTGAATCCGGTCGTGGATGACCTTGATCGGGACGGCCATGTTGAGATAATCGTCGCCTCGGGCGACAAACTGTCGGTCATGACAACCACTGGCGAGAGCTTTTTGCTTCAGTATACCGGCTGTACCACCTGCCCGGTGTATGTTGATTCGGCCATAGCCACGGTAAATCCGGGGCAAACGCACCCGCTGGCTCTCTACGCACGGACGCCCAGCGGTACTATCACCACCAGTCCGGTGACCGGTGATTTCGGCGACAGCGGTGCCAACAAGTTTATCGCCATTGGCCACCAGGTGGCTGCCAACGGGTGGGTGCGTCTTTACGAACTGGCCGATGATAATGCCAACGGCCTGGCTGACGAAGTGGTCATGGGAGGGGTCGTACCTTTTACGATGGCGGGTGTGCCACTGGGCCTGTCGTTTGGCAATGTCTTGTGGGCTGTCGACAGCCGTGCGAACGTGGTCAGGGTTGATACCCTCGCGTTCGACGCCAGAACTAATTTCACCCTGGACCGGCCTGAAGTTCACGGTATGTGCCGTCTGGATGACGCCGTTATCGTGATGGCGGGCGATTCGATGGAAACGCGTCTGTACTACGTCGACAGCGACACGCTTTCGTTCGGGCTGGGGGATTACTACAATTTCGGCCCTGTCCTTGTGGATGTGAACCGCGACAATATCCCGGAGGTGGCAGCGTTTTCGGCTGACGGGAAAGGCATATATGTCAGCGCGGACCTTACCCTGGCGGTGCCGCCGGGCAATGCGCCGGTTTTTTCGATCCTGGCGGACAGGGAAACGGGTTATCATTTCACCGTCAACCCCGTCGCCGGCGATATCGATAGTGACGGGTACCCGGAGATCATTATCGGTGGCACCAACCGCCTGTATGCCTTTAACCGCGAGTTGATTCTCAAAACAGATTTCCCGCTCGAGGTGAACGACGGTGTACGCTTCCAGGATGATGATATTATATGGGCCCCCGTGGTGGCCGACATTGAAAGGGGCGGCCGACCGGAGATTGTCTTCCCGACTGACGTCGGTAACATATATTCCTTCGGTGATGACGAAACTTACGGCTTCCCCGTTTCAGGCGGTGAAAAAGGGGCCGGGTCGCCGGTTATATTTTCCGATACCACCGGCGGGAAGCTCGGTTATCTCGGGGCGGACGGGTGGCTTTACGTTTGGGATGTGAACGCCGACAGTGTCACCAATTACTGGCCCATGGGTGGTTGCGATGCCGCGGGTACATACGCCTTTGATGCGACCGGGTTGCCGCCGCCTCCCGAATACGCCCGCCTGCTGCCGGAAGAAGCGTTCTATAATTACCCTAACCCGGTTGTTGACGGCTATACCACCATCCGCTATTTTCTTGGCAAGGATGCTGTCTCGGTGTCCCTGACGGTGTACGATTTGTCCGGCCGGGAGGTGGCAACTCTGGACGGGCCGGCCAACGGTCGGGTGGATAACGAGCGTATCTGGCAGTGTGGCGACATAACTCCTGGTGTATATCGCTGTGTCATCAATGTTGATTTCGGCGGATCGACGGAAACGGCTTTCACCGATATCGCCATCATCAGATAAGGTGATTGAATGAGCGCGAGCAGACTCCAAACGGTAATACAGCGCGGTCTGGTACTGCTGCTTCTGGCCGCGGGCGGTGCCGGTGCCACGGTTGGCCCGAAACCATCGGTATTTGAACAGGTGCGGCACCAGATTCGTTACGACCTCTCGTACAGCCCCGTGGCCGATGAGGCGCAATTCGCATCGGCCGGCCAGAATGCCCGGAGTGATTCAGAAGCTCCGCCGGCGGTATCGACATCCAAGTCTCCGGCCAAGGCTTTTCTGCTGTCGCTGGCGATTCCCGGGCTGGGCCAGTATTACTATGGCAGCCGCGTTAAGCCATTCATATTTATTGGCATCGAGATTTCGGCCTGGGTCCTGAATATAAGACTGAACAACGACGGCGATGACATTACCGCCGAGTTCGAAGCGTTCAACCGCGCCCACTGGATTCGTGACAACTATGAACAGAAGTATCTGGCGTGGAACTACGGTGGCATTACCGACGATGACCTTATAGAGGCGCAGGAAATCAGCCACCATCTGCCGGACACGCGCACCCAGCAGTACTATGAAATGACTGGCAAGTATGACCAGTTTTCCTGGGGGTGGGATGATGCCAACGTGGACGGCAAGACCATTGACGACTACAGTGCCGGCGATCCACCTCCCAAGACATCCGAAAGAGTACCCTATTCCACCCGGCGGTTCTGGTATGAGCAGCGGCGTGATGATGCCAATGGCAAATACGACCTGGCCAAGAAGATGATTGCGGTATCGATGATCAATCACCTCGTCAGCGCTTTTGAGGCTTATTTCGCGACGAAGAAGCGGAATGACCGGCCGGCCGATAAAGACACCGAATTTGCGAGAATCAAGGTCAGGGCTGAACTGAAAACCCAGTATTCCCGATATGACACGCCCTTTTTGAAGCTAACCTACAAATTCTGACGGAACCCATGAAGATCCCCCTGCCCATTTTTATGCTGCTGACGGTCATGGCGATCCATGCCGGCGGTGTCGAGCTGAAGAAGACACCGGTGCAGACCATGCTTGAATCCGGCGTTCGGTTGGCCGCGGCGGACGACGATGACTTTGATGTCTGGGGTAAGCCCGAGAATTCCAGCCGCGAAGCCACCGAGTCGTCTGAAAAGAAGGACCAAGGCGGCAAGTCTCTGTTCAAAGCCGGCCTCTATTCGGCTCTGATTCCGGGGATGGGGGAGTACTACGTCGGGCACAAGACGAAGGCGAAATTTTTCTTTGCCGTCGAGGCCGTCAGCTGGGTAGGTTTCGTCTCTTACCGCATTTATGGCGGCTGGAAAAAGAATGATATGGTGAAGTTTGCGACCGACAACGCCAATGCCAGTCTGTACGGCAAGGATGACTGGTTCGAAGACATGGTGGGATTCTATGACAACATTGATCAGTACAATACGCGAGGGCGCGTGGATGATCCGGACCGTCCGTACCTTTTCGATAACGATGACAACCACTGGAGCTGGATCGCATCCGGCGACCAGGCCACTTACCGCCATCTCAAGAATCGGTATCGTGCGGCTTACCGGCGCTCGGAATTCATGATCGGGCTTATGATTGTCAATCGTATCGTCTCTATTGTTGATGCGGTTCGTGACGCCCGGCGATACAAGGCGAAAGTGGACAAATCTTTTACAGACGGCGGCGGACTGCAGTTGCACTTCGATGTCGACCCCTTTGACGGTTACAAACCCGTCAGTCTGACGCTTGTCAAGCGGTTCTAGGTTCCGTCGCATGAGAGCTGCTCTAAAACAGTTTCTGTGCTGGTCGCTGCTCGTGATTGTTTCGTGTGGCGGCCGGTCCGGGGTCAGACTTTCTGAAGAGGTTCCGGCCAGGGTCCCGGCATATCTGGTGGTAAAAGCAGAAATCTCCGGTTATGTGCTGAAGAACCGGTTGAAAAGACCGGTGGGACTGGCCGCCTACCGCAACGGTAGAGTAGTTGTCGCCGATGCCGGCAACCATCGGCTGGTACGCTTCAAAGCCGATATGACCGCCGATATCGAGAAGGGAGGATTCGGAACGCAGGCGGGCTTGTTGAACAATCCGTCGTTTCTGGTCCTTGACAACGAGCTTAACCTCTTTGTCACCGATGAAGGCAATGACCGCGTGGCACGATTCAATTCGCAGTTGAATTTCGTCGATGAAATCGAGTTTTATGATGTCGACGACCTGGCCCTGTTCGGGACGGCGTCAGGAGTAGCCCTGGCCGGTTACGGCGAGTGCTGGATCGCAGACCGCGAAAAGAACCAGATAGCCATATTTGATAACGTCGGCCGTTTTGACCGCATGATCGGTGATTTCGGGTATTCGGGCGGTCAGTTGCGGAGTCCCGAGAAGATTGTCACCGACATCAACGGCGACTTCCTGGTGTGCGATGCCGGTAACAGCCGCCTGGTTGTCTATGACGGCTACGGCAATTTCGACCGTGAAATCAAAAACGATGCCTTCGAATATCCCATTTCCCTCGCGATAGATCATGACCGGCTGTGGATACTCGATGCCGCCCGGGGAGTCGTGTTCCTCTGTGACCGCCGGGGGCGCGTCCTCTTTGAAGCCGGTCCCAACCTCCTGGGCAGTGAGAGGCCGCTCAAGCGGCCGTCCGACCTGGTGCTTCTGCCGGATAAGAGGCTGCTCATTTCCGACAGCGGCAACGATAGGCTGGTTGAATGCCGCATCGGATACGAAGGCGATTAGGCGGGCCTGCTATGGGTGGGCGCCCGAGACGGCTCAGTCGTACGTCCTGTTTCAAGACTTTATGTATACACTGTGTCAATCTGGCCGCGGCGGCGCTCCTCTGTCAGAGCTCGGTGTCGGCCCGCACGACTGTCATTCTGGTCGGTGAGCAGATTCCGCCGCGCTATGCCATCGGGGCACAACTCATGTTTCACAATTCCGACTCGCTGGTATTCGACGATCGGCTTCTTTCCAGAGGCGAGGACTACTGGTTTGACAACGTTACCGGGGAATTCAACCTCTCCGGTCTGAGGCCGGCAGCCGACGACACGCTCGTCATATCTTATTCGCTGCTGCCGGCATGGGTGCAGCGTTCCTACGGTCGGGTCCTGCCCGAAACGGAACCGAGCGGCCGGAAGAGCGGCTATGCCCCGTCCGAATTCGGTTCGGCAAAACCACGGGCCGACCGGTCGGCCGTGGCCATCTCGGGGATGAAGTCTTTTCGCTTTTCGGCGCGCTCCGAGGGAGCATCCGATTTCAATCAGTCGATTGACCTGAATATTTCCGGAGACCTGACCCCCGGGCTGGAAATCAGCGGTTCGATCTCTGACCGTGGCTACAATCCATCCTATGGCACAGCCAACAGCCGCCTGAGTGAGCTTGACAAGGTGAACCTGATGCTGCGATCGAAAACGTTTTCGGCGCAGATAGGCGATATCGTCGTTCAGGACAGGTTTGACAATATCGCCGGTCGCAGCAAGCAGGTTTCGGGAACCGCCTTCAACATTAACCCGACGAACTGGTTTGTCGAAGGCGCGGCGGCGCGTCCGAAAGGACGGTTCGATTCCTTCCGCTTTCCGGGTAGGAGTGGCTCCCAGGGCCCCTACCAGATCGGTGAAGGCGCCGCGGCCCGGCCCGTGGTGCCCGGTTCGGAAACAGTCTGGCTTGACGGTGAGGAACTCGAGCGCGGCGCCAACAAAGATTATATCATGGATTATGCCAACGGGCGGATTACTTTCAACGTCAATCACCCGATCGACGACCGCAGCCGCATCGAGGTGGATTACGAACCTCTGGCTACCGATTACAGGGGAGAGCTGCTCCTGGCCGGCGCCGGGGCCGCAACCAAGGACTCGGCGTTGTTCTTCGTTGTCGAGTGGCTCCGGGAAGGGGATGACCGGCAACAACCCCTCCTCGGGGACCTCTCTCCCGGTGACGAGTTGCTCCTGGCCCGGGCCGGTGATGACCCCATGCGGGCCGTTCGCTCCGGTGTTGTCCCGGACTCCCTTGGCGATTACCGACTGCTGGCGGACAGCCTTCCGGATTCGGTGTATCAATATGTCGGCGAGCAGAACGGCGAGTTTGCCATCACCTTCAGCTACGTGGGCGAGCGCAAAGGCGACTATCGTTTTCTCGGAGCCGGTCGGTACGAGTTCGCAGGGCGGACCCAGGGAGAATACCTGCCGGTCGTCATGCTATCGGTTCCCGAACGAGCCGATTATTACAATGCCTCCGTGGGCCTTCGCAGCAGCTTTTTCGGCAGCCTTTCCGCCGATGTCAGACAGACGCAGCATGACCGCAATCTTCTGTCGCACCAGGACGACAATGACAACGACGGTCTTTACTATTCCGTTACATCAAAAAAAGTATGGCAGGCCCATGGTCAGGCTGATTATTGGCGTCTGGCGACCCGTCACCGGGAAGCTGCGTTTAAAGCTCGTGCCCGGCTCAACAAGGCCGACTTTGAACGCCGCTTCATGCTGCCTCGCGGCTGGGGCGTTTCATCCGATGAGACTCTCCACGAACTCGAGGCGGCCGTGAGTCCTTTTGCTTTCATTACTTTGAAACCGTTCTACTCGAGGCTGGAGTATGATAATGGCTTCCTGTCGAAAAGTGGTGGCATCGGCTCCCGGTGGCGTCCCCACGAACTCGTTACGGCCGTGCTGGCGTGGAGCGGTATCGCCGCGGTCCGTGATTCCGGTGGTTTCAATCGCTGGGGCAATGGTGACAACGTTGTCGCTTCCCTGGCTCTGCAAACCCGCGCGACCTGGCGACTGGTGTTCGATTATGAATACGACGGTCGCAAAGACAACTATACCGGCGCGGCTTCCGGCGTGCGGTACAGCCGGTATCGCACCGATATCAGTGGCCCGACCGAGAGCGTTTTGTTTGAACACTTCGTGGAAGATTCTCTTGACGGCGACTGGCAGCGGTCCTTGAGGCGGTCGCGCCTGACTACGATGTCAGCCCGAAAGCTGGGAAACCTCTCTTATGATTTGACCTGGTCCTATCAGTGGTTGACAAGCCCCGGCGCCGACGAGAACAGTTTCCTGGCCCGAATGGCCTACCGTTACTTTGCCTCTGAACAACGTTTCAGTCTTGGCGGATCTTATGTGGTTTCAGAAGAGACGCGCAACGCCCGCGGCATCAGTTATCTCGAGGTCGCCCCCGGTGAGGGTAATTATGTGTTCGAGGAGGGCGAGTATGTGCCGGACCCCGACGGCAATTTCATCAGGACGGATGAAATTCTCTCCGATCAGGCCAGAGTGCGACGCGGCGAGAAATCGTTTTCTGTATCCCGAGACTGGAACTTTCTCCTGGCCAGGTTCACGTCCAGGATAGAGGAGGAGCTGCTGCCCGAAGGCAGCAGGACGGTTTGGTGGCTGTTGCCTTTTGTAGCCGACGAGGGCGAACCGTATCTGTTCTTTTCCCGTCGGTACAGCGCCGATGTAAGGTTGATTCCTCTCCGCAGCGGTCACGCGCTGAACCTGACTTATGATGAGGACGCGGAATTACGGGATCTGGCCTCGCAGCGGCGACGAAAACGAGACACCAAGAGCGCGGTAACAGTGCGACAGGCTGTGGGCAGTTTCCTTCTCGAACAGAGGTTGGAGTTGTTCGAATATCGTCGCGACCAGTTCTTCGGCGGCGGCGGGAATGTCGACGGCTACAAGGCCGGTGTCAAAGTCAGGAAAATCCTGAACGGGGGTGAGGTTGCCATCGGAAGCAGCTACCGTCAGGGCGAGACCGCCACCGGTCAGAAGTCCACTATCTACTCTGCCGACCTGTCAGGGCGGATCCGCCTTATGAAAAGTGGTGAACTTCGTTCCTCGCTGGAGCTGTACAGGCAGGATCTGGTCGGTGAAAACGGCAGCGTGCCGTATCTGCTTACTGATAACCGGTCGGGGCGGCGGGGGGCGCTGTGGTCGATAGCCTGGAGCTACGGAATCAGGGAAGGTATGCGCTCAAACTTCACGATGGCGGGGCGTCATTCCGACGACAGGACAGCGCGCCTTACGGCGCGAGGTGAGGTTATAGTTGGGTTTTAAATGCCACATGACAGCCGTTTTGGGAGTGGCTATACTCGGTATTCTATCGGCGGCCGAAGTTCGTGCGACTGAAGTCGTCTTTCAGGATGGTGAATCCCGAGTGTCCCGGTCGATCGCGCGAATGGCCCGCAACCTGCCCGATTCTCTGGCCGCGGATTCGGTCGTCACTTTTCTCAATAACGCCGGATATCTCGATGCCGGAGCGAACCTGGAGGAGTACCGCCTGCTGGTCACCACGGGCAGGCGGTACCTGCTCGACAGAATCGTAGTCGATGGCGATTCCACAACGGCAGTGTCGATAAAGAAACCGTTCATACGCGATAACCTGAGCTCGGCTGTAGGCGCGATTCTCGACCGCTACTACCGTTCCGGATACTATTACGCCGCTGCCGAAATTGACCGAATAATGGCCGACGGTCAAGACATCACCGCGTTCGCGACCGTAAACAGAGGACCGGTGGTCACCATAAAGCGTAAAATCCTGACGGGGTTGACTCGTACAGACTCGGATTTTCTTGGCCGTTTTATTGCGGTCAGTGAAGGGGACACCCTTACCGAGCGGGCTGTCAGCGCCGCCGAAAAGAGCGCCGCTGCCATACCGTTTGTGAGTTTTATACCTCCGGCCATTGTCCGCCCCCGCGAAGGCTATACCGAAAGCGATCTCGAATTCAGATTTTTGGAGAAGAGTCAGTTTCGCTTTGAGGGAGGCGCTGGATACCAGCCCGATGATGAGACGGGTCTGGTCTGGTCCTTAAATGCCGCCGTTCGGAATCTCTTCGGTCGCGGCCGGCAGGTGTCCCTCCTCTCTGAGAGAAGAGAGAAGGGCCGCAACCGACTCGAAGTGCGCTATCGCCAGCCGATGCTCTGGCTTGGTGTCGGCAGCCTTGGATTTAAAGTGGCCACTCGTGATTACCGGGATCGCTTTTACGAATTTGCGGCCGGCGCCGATTACGTAACGAGTCTCAACCGGGAGTGGTCGGCTGGCATCGAGTTAAGCTGGGCCAGTGTCGAGCCGTCCCTGGCGTTGCCTTCCTATGATCGCTTCGAGTCGGGCTTCTCTGTCAGCAGGGAAACAGTCGATAATCCGCTCAACCCCGGCCGCGGTCTGGCTGTGAGTTCGTCGGTGGCCTATTCCCATCGTCGCTATGCCAACGAGGCGCTGACAACGGGCCTGAGGCAGTCTTTCAACGAAACCCGGGTAGGCTTGGATCTCGATTTCTATCAACCGGTCGGGCACAAGTCGGTGCTCCACGTCGGACTGAATTATGCAGGGCTGGAAACGAGCGAGTCGCTGCCGCCCCTGTCGGAACTGGTTTTGGTCGGAGGGCCGGGCACGTTGCGGGGCTTTCGCAATGAGCAGTTTGCCGTCCTCCGTGCGGCCTGTGGGACGATCGAGCCACGCCTGCGGTTTGAAGGTGGCAACTTCTTTATCTTCTATGACGCCGCCTACCTGAATAACCGTATCTCCGATAACGCCGGCGCCACTCGGACAGAAGAGTTTTATCGTTCTGGATACGGGGTCGGCCTGGCGTTGACAAACCCGGGGCGGGCGGTCAGGATTTCTCTGGGGTGGAACCGGGATCTCGCTTTTGATGAGCCCCGTCTCGCCGTTGAAATGTTCTCTGACATATAATGGTTGACTCCCGCCGACCGCCTTTCTATCCTCTTCAGGTGCCAAGGCTGCTCGAAATAGTCAAACTCATTCGCATTGTCAACTGCCTGCTCACCATGCTTGGCGTGGGCCTGGGTGCTTACATGGCATGGCTCGGAGATGCGTACCTGCCCGCTATTCTATCGGCCATGGCGGCCTTCTTTGTCTGTGCCGCCGGAAACGTCCTGAATGACCTGGCTGACATCGGCATTGACCGGATCAACCGGCCGGAACGGGTGCTGGTCCGGGGAAGTATATCCGAGAAGTCGGCTTTAACAATAGTCGTAGTGTTTAATGTGGTCGCCCTGGCGATCGCATTTGCAGTCAACTCGGCCGTGACGATCCTTGTTGCCTCCGCCATATTGCTGATGACAGCCTACAATCTGTATCTAAAGAAAGTGCCGGTGTTGGGCAATGCCGTCGTCGCGCTTCTGGGTGGTCTGACTTTTATGGTGGGCGGTTTTGCCTCTGACCGCGTGATGGCGGTGGCTCTCCCGGGGCCGCCTGTTCCGGCGGTGCTGGCCTTCCTTCTACATCTGGTGCGCGAGATCGTGAAGGACGTCGAAGACCTCGAAGGCGACCGCCGGATGGGCATCAGGACTTTGCCCCAGGCTATCGGAGTGCGACCGTCGCTGCTGGTCGCGCTCTGCCTGTTTTTCAGTTTTGTCA
Organism: Candidatus Zixiibacteriota bacterium; assembly: GCA_029858555.1. Taxonomy (GTDB): domain Bacteria; phylum Zixibacteria; class MSB-5A5; order GN15; family FEB-12; genus DAOUUR01. The sequence goes on along the minus strand of JAOUEU010000008.1, from coordinate 16,423 downwards.
TCCTGACATACATTCCGATTTTTGCCGGTTGGTTTGGATTGGGCTACAAGATCATAGCGGTATACATCATAGACCTGCCAATGCTTGCCCTGCTGATCGTTATCTGGGGCAATCCTTCGCAAAAGATGTTGAAAATCGGTTCCCGAGGTCTTAAATTCTGCATGTTAGCAGGGATTGTAGCCCTCTTGCTGGCATGAGTTTTTGTTGAAACATTTTTTTTCGTGTAAAGTATAAGTTTAACTTAACGCCGAATATGAAGGCTTGTTCACGAGTGCTATAAATATGATTTACATGATCTTACGTGACCGGAGGGGTCGCCGCGGCAGGAGGCCGAATAAGAAGAAATGTTAGAGCGGATCATCAGCACTCTCGCGTTACTGGCCGCGACTACTGTGGCCGGCGCCGACGGCATTATCGTTTCTCAGAGCATCGATAAGGGTGACGTGCCGTTCGAGGGAAAAATCAACTTTGAAATCAAGCTCGAATGGTCCGGATCACAATCGGCCTACCGTTTTTCCAGACCTCTTGCTCCAACCTTTGACCGCCTGCGCACCGAGCGGTTTTCGTCGTCCGTTAGTTCCACCGGCAGCGCCGCCGATGAAGTAACTACCAAAGTCTTTAAATACACGCTGGTCCCGGTATCGGCCGGTATCGGTCGGATAGATCCCGTGACCATTGATTATGTTACCTGGCCGGACAGCGTTCCGGGCCAATTGATAACCGAGGCTCTGGCCGTTAACATCGCATCGCCGGTGAAGGCGGAAGTCTCGGAGGGCATCGGCCCGGTCGTGTGGATCGCTGCGGGAGTAGTGCTGGTCATAGTCGTTGCCGGCTTGATTCGTCTTCGCGCCAGGCGCCCTGTTGAAATCGTGCAGACACCGGCGGAAGTCCTGCTGGAGAGATTGACCGACCTAAAAAGGCAGGCCGCTTCCGACCTGAAAGAATTCCAGTCCGGTTTTTCAAGACTTCTGACCGACTATCTTGCTTCGCAGTATAATGTCCGACTGGTCGAGTACACGGAGGACGAAATCGCGATTGCCCTGACCGCGACCGATCTGACGATTCAGCAGAAAGAGCAGATTACCGCCTGGCTCGTGAAGGCGCACGCGGACAAGTTCATGCCCGTGGCTTCGTCACCCGGCGACACCATTCGCCTGGAGAGCGAGATTCGACAGTTTTTTGAACGAATATAATTGTTAGCTATTGGAGGATAAATGCATATCGACATTCAGGAAATACAGGCGAAAGTCGAGCAGGAGTCGTCTTTTGTCCAGAGGCTGAATGAGCAGATGAGTTCGGTGATCGTGGGGCAGAAGTACCTGTTGGAGCGCCTGCTGGTTGGCATCCTGTCCAACGGCCACATTTTGATAGAGGGTGTCCCGGGTCTGGCCAAGACACTCTCGGTCAAGACACTCTCGGATGCTATCCAGGCGAAGTTCAGCCGCTTGCAGTTTACGCCAGACCTGTTGCCGGCCGATCTGATCGGCACCATGATCTATAATCCGCAGACGTCCGAATTTACGGTGAAAAAGGGGCCGGTCTTCGCCAATATCATTCTGGCCGACGAAATCAACCGCGCCCCGGCCAAAGTCCAGTCGGCCCTGCTGGAGGCCATGCAGGAACGCCAGGTCACGATCGGCGACTCTACCTATCCCCTGGAAGAACCGTTTCTCGTGTTGGCTACGCAGAACCCAATCGAGCAGGAGGGCACTTACCCTCTCCCGGAAGCTCAGGTTGACCGTTTCATGCTGATGCTGAAGATCACTTACCCCACGCCGGCCGAGGAGCGCCTCATAATGGATCAGAACACGGCCGTGTCGGTTCCCAAAGTGTCCAAGGTCGTCAGCCCCCAGGATATCGTCCGGGCCCGTGAGGTAATCCGCTCGATCTACGTCGACGATAAAGTCAAGGACTACATCGTGAATGTGGTCCTCGCCACGCGGGAACCGGACAAGTACGGCTTGGGAGATCTGACCGATCTTATCGCCTACGGGGCCTCGCCGCGGGCTACCATCTACCTGAATCTGGCCGCCAAGGCCCACGCTTTTTTGAAGGGTCGCGGGTATATAACGCCCGAGGATATCAAGTCGATCGGCCACGACGTTCTGCGCCACCGCATTATCGTAACCTATGAAGCCGAGGCGGAGGAAGTGACCAGCGACGACATCGTGACAAAGATATTCGATGCTGTTGAAGTGCCGTAAGGTATGATTCCAAAGGAACTGTTAAAAAAGATCCGCCGAATTGAGATCAGCACCAAGAAGCTGGTCAATGATTTATTTTCAGGCGAATACCATTCCACTTTCAAGGGACAGGGAATGGAATTCGAGGAGGTGCGCCAATATGTGCCGGGTGACGACATTCGCCTGATCGACTGGAACGTCACCGCCCGCACCGGTTATCCCCACGTGAAGATATTCAAGGAGGAGCGCGAACTCTCGGTGGTGCTTCTGGTGGACGCCTCGTCCTCGGGACGATTCGGCACTCGCGAGCGCTTCAAGAGCGAAACCGCCGCCGAGCTGTGCGCTCTTTTGGCGTTCTCGGCCATCAAGAATAATGATAAGGTCGGCCTGATTATCTTTACCGATGTGATCGAGAAATTCATACCGCCTCAGAAGGGTCGCGGCCACGTCCTGAGACTTATTCGAGAAATCTTATATTTCCAGCCAAGAGCGGTGGGTACCGACATAAGCGGCGCCCTGGAGTATCTCAGCCGGGTCATTAAACGCAAGTCGGTGGTTTTCCTGGTGTCCGATTTCATGTCGGAAGATTTCCATAAGCCGCTTCAGATTGCCAACAACAAACATGATATCATTGCCGTTAAGGTGAGTGACCCCCGCGAGTCGAAATTTGACAATGTCGGCCTGATTGAGTTGGAGGATGCCGAAACTGGCGAAGTTTTCGTGATCGACACCTCTTCAAAGGCCTTCCGCAGGGAGTTTGCCGCGCGGGCCGACGAAGATGCGCAAAACCTTAAGCGCGGTTTCCAGCTTATTGATGTTGATTTCATAAATATCCGAACCGACCAGTCATATATCGTCCCGCTCATCAACTTTTTCAGAATGAGAGAGCGGCGTCATTAGCCGGGGTGAAACAATGTTGAGGATGAGGAAGCCTGCCATAGTGTTCGTTATGGTTCTGTCAACCTGCCTGGCGTTGGCAGTGGCCTGCTCGCAGAGTAGGACTGACAGCGCCGAGTTGGTCAGGCTGCGCAAGCAGTTGGCGGGCGAACTGCGTGACAGCCGTTTGTACGAGGCCGCTATTGAAGAATACCTGAAAATCCTGGATGAGAAAACTCTCGATATGCAGACGCGGGCGAACCTCAACTACCTCGTCGGCCGTATCTACTTCGAAGACCTGCAGGACTACCACCAGGCCGCGGCCTATTATGTGCGGGCACGGGCGCTGGATCCCAAAGGCACCTTCGTGAACGAAGCCTCGAAAAACCTGATAGCCTCCCTGGAGAAGATGGGACGCGTGGTTGACGCCAAACGCCAGCTCGATGCCGCGACGGATCTGGATTACGTACAATCGGACAGCGGTGATGTCGCCGTGGCGCGCATCGACGGTGAACCGGTTTGGCTGTCACAGATCGACCGGGAGATTCAGACCCTGCCGCCGGAGCTGCAGAAGCAGTTTCTGAGCCGGGATATGAGATTGAAATATGTCCGGAATTACGTGGGGATCGAACTGATGTACCGGGCCGCACTGAGGGAGAACTACGGCGACGATCCGGATATCAGGCGGCAGCACGCGGAATTGCTCAAGAAGCTCGTAGTCGATAAGTATGTCGTGGATAAGGTCATTCCGAAAATCAGTATCGACACGCTCGATGTGCGCAATTTTTATCTGGCTCATGCCGAGGATCGCTACGACAAAGCGCCCTACGACTCGGTCCGGGCCCAGGTCTTTCTGGATTACCAGGCCGAGAAAACCGAGGCGGCCTTCAGCGAGTATATCGGCGAACTGGCCAGAGCCGAAAACGTCCAGTTTTTTGAGGAAAATTTAAAGTAGGTCGAATGTGACAAAGGTATCCTTACATAGTCTCGGCGCGTGCTGGCTGATGCTGGGCTTCTTTCTGGCGGGGGGCACGGCGTTCACTCAGGATGAAATCGACACGGTCTCATCGCTGGCCGGTATCGCGATCGAAACCGCCGTCGACCGGGCAGAGATTTATGTGGGAGACCTGATCGACTATTCCGTAACTATTACCTACGATTCCGTCTATGAGCTTATCCCGCCGCCGCTGGGGGCGAATCTGGGGGCCTTCGACGTAAAAGATTACCAATCCGACATCATCACCAAGCTCCCTGATGGACGCATACGGAGCGAGAATAAATTCGTTCTCAGCACGTTCACCACCGGAGACTACGTTATTCCGCCGCTGCCGGCCATTTTTAACCTGCCGGACGGGTCCAAAAAGCTGCTGTTGTCGGAAGGGGTACCCATAAAAGTGAAATCTCTCCTGGCCGAATCGGCCGATACCCTCGATGTGCGTCCTCTCAAGCCTCCCCATGAGTTTCGTCGCGACCTGTCCCGTTACTACCTGTGGGGCGGCATCGGCCTGACCCTGCTGATGGTTGCGGCCATCCTTTTGTGGGTGTGGCTGAGACGCCGTCACGGGCCGGAGGAACTGGTGGATATGCGTCCGCCGTGGGAGATCGCCTTCGAACGCCTGGCCGTTCTGGAGCAGAAAAACCTCCCTGCCGATCGGAAATACAAGGAATACTATTTTGAATTGACCGAGATCGCTCGCTTCTTCATGGGCCGGATGTACGAAATCAACACGATGGATATGACGACCACGGAATACCTGCACAGTTTCGAAAAGATTCGTCTTCCCGGCGATCTTTACGAAGCCTCGGGGAGATTCCTGGTGCACGCCGATTTGGTCAAGTTCGCCAAACTCGTTCCGGAGAACGGCCGCGCCGAATCGGATTTCTCCTTTGTCCACGATATGATCGAGTCGGTCCGCGCCGATTTTACTCGCCAGCAGGAAGTGTTGGTATCGCAGACCGTGACCGACCGGGCTAATCAATCCGTAACAGGTGGTGCCCGAGATGAGTAGCCTTCAGTTTGCAGGATTGTCTTTCAGCATCTTCGACGTCGTCAAGGCCACGATTCCGGCCGCGGTTATATTTGCCGTCGGTGCTGTTCTGCTGGTCGGGATGGCATATCATCACTATCGACGGAGGAGATTCAAGTCAGCCTCGATCAAGTATTCCGATATTCGCATCGTCAAGAGAGCGGCGCGCACCAGTCGCCAGCGTTTTCGTTTTGTCCTGACCATACTGCGCGTTCTGGCCGTCGCCTTGTTTATCGTGGCCTTTGCCCGCCCGCGCTCAGGAACGGAGTACCAGGAGGTGACTTCCGAGGGGATCGATATCATGCTGGCCCTGGACGTCTCGTCATCGATGCAGGCCGAGGATTTCAAACCTCACAACCGGCTTTACGTGGCCAAGGAGGAGATCAAGAAATTCATCAACCGACGCGTCAACGACCGCATCGGCCTGGTGGTTTTCGCCCGGTACTCGTACACACAGTGCCCGCTGACGACCGACTATGGCGTGCTTCTTAATTTCATTGACGAAGTGGATTTTGGCCTGGTTGAGGACGGCACCGCTATCGGGATGGCTGTGGCCAACGGCATCAATCGGCTCCGGGAATCTGAAGCGAAGTCCAAAATAATGATCCTGCTTACGGATGGCGACAATAACGCCGGCGAGATTGACCCGATAACGTCCGCCAACCTGGCCAAGGCTACCGGCATCAAGATTTATACCATCGGGGCCGGCAAGCCGGGTAACGCTCTGTATCCGTATGATGATCCCATCTTCGGTAAGCGTTACGTATATCAGCCCACAAAAATCGACGAGAAAACTCTTCAGGACATTGCGCGTATAACTGAAGGAAAGTATTTCAGGGCGCGTAGTGGCGAGGAGTTGGAAGAGATATACGGTATGATCGACAACATGGAAAAAACCGAGATCAAGGTGGCCTCTCACATACAGTACAAGGAGTTGTTCAACTTTTTTGCCTATGGTGGCCTGCTGTTTTTGATGTTGGAGATTGTCCTGGCGAACACATATTTTAGAAAGCTGCCTTAAGGAGTTGCTGAACGATGCGTTTTGCCGAACCCATCAATTTTATCATACTGCTGGCTGTTTTGGCCCTGGGCGTCTTTGTCTTCTGGGCGCTGTCTCGAAAGAAGAACCTGCTGGAGCGGTTCGGCGATATTCCTCTCATATTGAAGAATGCCCCCTACATTTCGTTTGCCCGTCAGAGGAGCAAAGCCGCCCTCCTGCTGGTCGGTCTGGCTCTGATGTCTGTGGTATTGGCCCGCCTGCAGTTCGGCACCCACCTGGAGATGCTCAAGCGGGAAGGAATAGATATCGTCGTGGCGCTGGATGTCTCCAATTCGATGATGGCGCGGGATATGAAACCCAACCGTCTGGAAAAAGCCAAGCAGGAGATAAGGGGTGTTATCGACCGCCTCAAGGGTGATCGGATCGGTCTGGTCGTGTTCGCCGGAGAGGCCTTTATTCAGTGCCCGCTGACACTGGACTACGCCGCGGCCGGTTTCCTGTTGAAGGCCATGGATAACAACTCCGTCAGTATCCAGGGAACATCTTTGAGTTCGGCAATAGAAGTCGCCGCCGAAACCTTCGACCAGAAAGAGAAAAAACACAAGGTGTTGTTGCTCTTGACAGATGGGGAAGATCACGAGGGTGGCGCCTTGGAAGCCGCCGAAGAGGCACGTAAGCAGGGCATCAAAATCTATACTGTCGGCATCGGCAACCCGGCGGGCGAGCCCATCCCCATTCTGGACCGCAGCGGGCAGCAAGTCGGTTTCAAGAAGGACGAAAAGGGAGAGGTCATTGTATCCAGGCTGGACGACATTACATTGCAGAAAATGGCCCTGGCCACCGGCGGTCGGTTCTACCACGCCTCCGCCGGAGAGATCGAACTTGACCGAATTTTCGACGAGATTTCCGGCATGGAGAAAAAGGAACTGGAGGGTACGCTGGTAACGCGTTTCGATGACCGCTATCAGTGGCCGTTGCTACTGGTCATCATTTTGGTGGTGGCGGAATTCTTCCTTTCGGAGAAGAAGAAACCTCAAAGGAGAGTGACTGATGCGCGCGCTCTGTAGCTTCTTGGCAGCAGGGCTTGTCGTTTTTTCGACGGCTTGGGCCGAGGATCATGTCGATCTCGTCAAGAAGGGAAACGCGGCCTTCAATGAGGGCGATTATAAAAAAGCTCTGGAGTACTACCACGCTGCCGAGCCTGATCTGCCGGAATCCCCGGAACTGGAGTACAATCTTGCCGGCGCCCTTGCCAAAGACGGTGCCTACGAACAGGCTGTAGACAAATATGGCAAAGCTCTCAACACCGGCGACATGAATCTGGGTGCGGCCGCGCATTACAATCTTGGCAATACGTATTTTTGGATGGGTGATTATCAGAACGCTATCGGCAGTTACGAGGCCTGCCTGAAAATAAATCCCGAAGACATGGACGCGAAATTCAACCTGGAACTGGCGCGCCGGATGCTCAAGGAACAATTGAAGCCGCAGCCGCAGGACCAGAACCAGCAGCAGCAGCAACAACAGCAGCAGCAACAGCAACAGGACCAGCAGCAGCAAAACCAGGATCAGCAGGAAAAAGAGGACCAGCAGCAGAGCCAACAGAACGAAGACCAGCAGCAGGAACAACAACAGCAGCCGCAGCCGCGGGACGAAAAGGAAATATCTAGGGAAGATGCCGAGCGTATCCTGAACGCTCTGAAAGACGATGAGCTCGACGTTCAGAAGAAGATAAAGCACGAAGCCCGGGCCAAAGCCTACACCGGCAAGGATTGGTAGTTTTTAGATGAGTAAATCTTTGACGACAACGCTGATTTGCGCGATGGTTCTGATCGCTCTCGGCGGCGCGACCGGTGTGAGGGCTGACGATGACACGGTGGTGCGCGTGTCGCTTGACCGCGACACCATCGGGATGGATGAGCAGGTGGTGCTGGAGATAGAAGTTTCCGGCAGCATTCAGGATTTGCCGCCGCCGCAGATGCCCACTCTGTCGATGTTCGAGGTTTATTCCCAGGGCCGCTCGAGCAATATCAGCATCGTCAACGGGCAGGTCAGTTCCTCGGTTACTTATCGCTACCTGTTGCTGCCCACCAAGCCGGGAACGTTCTCCATCGACCGGGTCGCGGTTGTTTACAATAACAAACGCTACAAGGGGAACGAGGTTAATCTGACTGTCCTTAAGTCCGGTTCGAGTGTTTCGCAACAGCTTGAAGAAAGAGCCACTGACGAAGAGGGTAGCACGCGCGACTATTTTTTGGAGGCCGATGTCGACAAACGGAGTCCTTTTGTCAATGAGCAGGTCACCCTGACGCTTAAATTCTATATCGGCGTCCAGCACTATGGCAGCCCGGAGCTGAGTGAGCCGACGACAACCGGCTTCTGGACCGAGATTCTGGGCAACAAGGCGGCCTACTATCAGGTTGTCAACAATCGCAAGTACAAGGTTATTGAACGCAAGTACGCTTTGTTTCCTACGCAAACCGGGGAGTTGACCATTGGACGCGCGACGATTCGCACGACCGTGGCCGCCAAGAGCAGACGTCGGGATCCTTTCGATATGTTCGGGGACTTTTTCGGCCGGGGAGTCGAAGTGACAGCGCGCAGCCAGCCGATCAAGCTCAACGTCCAACCTTTGCCCGAAGAGGGCCGTCCGGCCGACTTCACCGGCACTATCGGTGCCTTCAGCCTGAGCGCCCAGGCTGACAAACGCGAAGTAGAAGTAAACCAGCCGGTGACCGTGACGGTAAGGATTTCAGGAACCGGCAATATCAAGTCGATAGCCGAACCGGTCATACCGCAACTCGATGAGTTTCGCGCCTACAAGGCTTCCACCAATGAGAGCATCTCAAAGCTCAAGGATGAAATCGGTGGGGCGAAAATTTATGAAGAGGTCTTCATCCCCAGGCGGCCGGGCGACCTGGAAATCCCCGCGCTGAAATACAGCTATTTCGACCTGAAATCGCGACAGTACAAATACCTGACCACACAGCCCATCCGCATCAAGGCCATCAAGCCGGAGGGTTATGCGGCTTCTGCGGACCTGCCTTACGCCAGCCCCGACCTCACTATCGGCTCACGGTCACGGGATATACGTTACATCAAGGAGGATATAGGCGCCACTTCGCGGCCCGGGTACATGCTGTTTGTGACACCGGTGTACCTGGTTGTAAACGGTGTCCCGGTGGTGTTGCTGGCCTCCTTGATTCTGGTGCGCCGTCGCCGTGAAAAACTGGCCGGCAACGTCGGTCTGGCCCGTTCTCAGGCTGCCAGTAAAATGGCCCGGAAGCGCCTCGCCAAAGCGCGCTCACTGGCCCATCCTGAATCCGCCGAAGAGTTCTTTGCGGAGATTCGCCTGGCCTTGATAGCGTACATAGCCGACAAACTGAACATCTCTCCTCACGGGCTGACGGTCGACGGCATCGGGCGATTGGTCGGCGAAAAAACGGATGATGGCGCTCTGGTGGAGAAACTTGTCGGAGTCCTGCAAAAATGTGATTACGCTCGTTTCGCCCCGGCCTCTCTGACGCAGCAGGATGTTGCCGAGTCGCTGGCGGCGGCCGAAGATATCATGATTAAGCTGGAGGCGGTGGCGTTTGCGTAGAATTATCCTGTTGACCGTGACGCTTTGTTTTCTGCCCGCGATCCTGTTCGTCGGCGGGGCGGCTGCCCAGACTGATGAATTCGCAATGGCCAATGAGTTCTATGAGAACAAGGACTACTCGAGCGCCGTGCGCCTGTATCTGAGTGTCCTCAACCATGGCGCGGAGTCGGCCAACCTCTATTTTAACCTCGGCAATGCCTATTTCAAAGACGGCGATCTCGGCCATGCCGTATTCTACTACCTGAAGGCCAGGCGACTGGCGCCCGACGATCAGGACATTATCCACAACCTGGAATTTGTGCGGCAGTTCTCCCGGGTACAGATGGAGGGCGTCGAGTTGAATCCCCTTCGGACTTTCTTCATCGGTCTCGTGGAGGGTTACCGTCTCGGCACGCTGGCCTGGCTTTCGTCGATCTTTTTTATCCTTTTCGTCCTGATCCTGTGCGTCCGCTACGGACTGGGTGTCAGCAATTTCCCGGTGCGTATCGGCGCTGTTGTTTTACTGGTCCTGCTGCTGGCGTCATCCGGCCTGACGTCTTTCAAGTATCGTGACGATTACCTGACCCGGCGGGCGGTGATCATAACCGAGGACGCGAATGTCCATACCGGTCCGTCGGACCAGTCCGATGTTGAACTGGAGGGGGCGCCCGGCTTGATTGTCGAGATCATCTCAGAGACCGTGGATTACTACGACGTCCTGTTCGAGAACAAACGACGGGGCTGGATAAAAAAGGACCAGGTAGCCGTCCTCTGACACTCTTCCCGGCAACGCTTGTTAATTTAATTGACACTCCCTGGACCGTCCTCTATCTTTAGAACTTGATAATTTGGCGGATTACGGTTGGTTTCAATGATTTTCAAGAAAAAACAGTTTTGGGGTTCTCTCATCGCCGTGGGCCTGCTGGCCTTCTGCTTCAAGGATGTTACGTTCGAGGAGATGCGCACCCTGTGCTTGCGCATTGATTACACCTACCTCATTCCCGCCGTTATCTGCGCCTTTGCTTTTTACGTGTTCCGGGCTTTTCGCTGGAAGCTTATTGTCTCGCAACAGAAATACATTCGCACTACGAGGGCGGTCTTTCTGTACGCCGCCGGCCAGGTGCTGAACTCGGTTATGCCGGCCCTGACCGGCCAGGTCGGCCGCATATTTCTTTTTTCGCGCAAGGAAGGTTTGCGCAAGACTTTTGTGTTTTCAACCATCTTGCTCGAGATCCTGTTCGACGCTATCAGCCTCATACTCTTCCTGATCGTGACATCGGTGAGCTTTGTTTTCCCGGAGAGGTACCGCTCGGTGGGCATCGTAATCGCCGCCATCACCGTGCTGGTCGTAATACTGCTATATCTTTTCCTGCACTATCAGCGCAGTATGGAGGCGTTCGGGCAGAGGCATTTCCGCGACCGTTGGCCGGGGCTGTACATTACCGTTAAGAAGTTCATCCGCTCGTTCACCAAGGGCATTGAGATGTTGCGGTCCAGCCAGCATCTCTTCGCTTCGCTGGCCTATTCACTTTTGCAATGGCTGGCCCATATTCTGACTATCTACCTGCTCATGAGATCGTTCGGCTTCGGCCTGAATTTTGCCACGGCCATCGCCGTCATGATTATCAACCAGTTGGCGGTTATGATCCCCATCACTCCCGGAAACGCCGGCACTTTTGAAGTGGTCGTCAGCACCTCGCTGGCCGCTTTCTCCGTAGGCCGCTCGGACGCCGTCCTGTTTGCCATCGGGCTGCACATTCTGGACCTGCTGCCGGTGTTCATTATGGGTTACATCTTCCTCCACACGGAGAAAGTATCCATCATTGAGATCAAGGCGGAGCACGAGGACGAATACATACTCGACCACGTCTCGGAAGACGGGACCCTGGTGGATAGTGAGGAGAAAGTATGATTCAGTCGTTTTACTATCTCCCCGGCGAAGGCGTCAAGACTATCGAGGGCGTTGCCGACTTCGATGGACTGGGCTCGGTCGAGAATTCCGTGCTCTGGGTCGACCTGTGTAAGCCGAGCGACCAGGAATCGTACGTGCTGACGCACGATTTCAGGTTTCACCCGCTGGCTATCGAGGACGTTCTTTCCGAAAAGCCCCGGACCAAGGTTGACGATTACGACCGCTATCTGTTTCTGGTCTTTCCCATCGTCGATTACGTCGGCCGGGAAGAGGGTCTCAAGAGCAGCGAGATCGACCTGTTCTTGAGTCGGAACAGTCTTGTCACCGTCCACTATTATGAACACCGTATATTCGACTATCTGCATAACCGTGCCGAACGGGACGAGCGATTGATGTCGCGGGGAGTGGATTTTCTGTTCCATGCCGTGATCGACAGTATCGTGGATAACTACAATGCCACCCTCGATATTCTCGAATACGAGATAGAGCAGCTCGAAGAGGACGTTCTGGGCGAGCCGGACGAGGATACCGTCCGGTCAATCTATACTCTGCGCCGCGACGTGGTCCACCTCAAGCGCATCGTGCTGCCGCAGACAGACGTTGTCAACCAGATTTCGCGCGGCCAGCACCAACTGGTCGGAGAAAAGGCCGCCGTCTATTTTTCGGACGTCCATGACCACCTCCTGCGGGTGATCGACATATCCGATTTCCATCGCGAAATCCTCAACTCGTCCCTGGAAGTTTACTACTCATCGGTTTCCACCAAGACCAATGAAATCATCAAGTTCCTGACCATCTTTACCGTCCTGTTCATTCCACCCACTTTCCTGGTAGGTCTCTGGGGGATGAATTTCAGCATTATGCCCGAGTTGGATTGGGAATACGGGTATGTCTTTGCGCTCGTGCTCATTCTGGTCGTGATTTTCTCGCTGGTGGCCTTCTTTCGCAAAAAGAAGTGGCTGTAGGTCCGGCGGCCGGCGGATCGGGAACTTTTTCACACCTTTCTCGTAATATCTGTTGACAGGAGAACGCGATTGTCTATATTAGATACCCACCGGTAGGTATGTATATTGAGTTGTTAGGTAAACTGTGAAGGCATGTGCGAAAAAGATCAGGCAGAGCCCCAAGCTGCCCGCGCGGACTCGCCGGGAGCAGCTTCTTCAGGCGGCCTGCGGGCTTTTTGTGAGGAAGGGTTATCGTACGACAACCACTGACGAAATAGCGAGCAAGGCCGGCCTGACCAAGGGCGCTGTCTATTTCCACTTCAAGAACAAAGAGGACATTCTCTTCGAGTTGGTCAAGCAGATCAGCACGAGGCACGATGCTCAGATCATCGCCAGAGGGGGCTGTTGCATCACTCCTTCAGAGTTCGTCCGCCTGCTGACCGAGCAGCATCAGGCAAAGGGTCCTGCCGGTCATCAGGACGTTGCCGATTTATGGGTTCAGGCTCTGAGAATTCCGAGAATTAAGAGATACATTTCGAGACGGGCGAAGACATTTGCGCGTCAGGCGGCCGATCTGTTGGATCCGGCTTGCGCCGCCGGCAAAACCGGCCGGCAGGATTTGGTGGTTCTGCTGCTGGCTTTGCACACTGGTCTGGCTATTCAGCAGATGGTCAGCCCCACGATGGTGGATATGGAAAAGCAGATTATTATGGTCGAACGTTTGTTCGGCAAAGGGATAAAACTTAGAAAGAGATCGAGAAAATGAGCCAACTTAGCGGAGCAAAGACCTTGTGGTACGCCCGGCCTCACTGGGGGTACGCGAATTGAAAAAGGGCATCGTTATCATACTCGCTCTGACAGGCATTCTCGGCGCCTTCGGTCGAGCTGGCGCGGAAACGGCTCTATCGGCCCAGGACGTCAGAGAACGGGCGCTGCAGTTTAACCGCAACTACCTGGCCGCCCGGGAAGATGTGGCCAAAGCCGAAAGCGATATCATCAAAGCCCGGGCCGGCGCGTTCCCGAGTCTTAATCTACTCGGATCATACTCCCGAAACGTTATTCTGCCCTCGTTTTTTGTCAACCCGGAGGGAGAGGAACCGGTTGAGTTCAAGACGGGTCTCAAGAACGCGTTTGGCGCTTCCCTGGCACTCCGCCAGTCACTGTGGCAGGGCGGGAAGGTGTTCACGGCCTGGGCGATTGCCAAGCAGTACAAGAAATACGCAGAGGCGCAGGCCGGCCGGGTCGCTGCCGAAGTGGTATACAACGCCGATCTGCTCTTTTACTCGGCTGTTCTGGAGCAGTCGCGACTCAATGTACTGAATACCGCCTTCGAGACCAACAGCCTGAATCTGGAGATGGTGGAGAAGCTCTATTCGCAGGGCATGGTTTCCGAATTCGAGGTCCTCAGGGCCCGGGTCGAGAAATCGAATCTGTTGCCGCAGATACTTCGGGTGGAATCCGACCTGCGCCTGTCCCGGAAGCGGCTCAAGTCGTTTATCGGCATTGACTTGGAGGAAGCGATCATCCTTATCGAAGACGAGGGGGACACTTCTCTGGTGCGCCTGCCATCGCTGCAGGCGCTAACGGATTCGGCGCTGGCTCTCCGGTCGGAGGTTAAGCAGGCCGAATACTTGGCGGACATTTCCAAAAAGGCCATCCGGATTGCCAAGGGCGGATATTACCCCAGTCTGGAAGCCGTGTCCACCTACAGCTGGCAATCTCAGTCAGATGATTTCACCCTCAGTGAGAATCAGACGGATTCCTGGTCAATCGGCATCAATCTCCGCATCCCCATCTTCCAGGGCGGGTACACACGGGGAGAAGTCAAAGAAAGCCGGGCCACCTATAACCAGGCCAGGCTGGCGGCCATGCAGCTTAAGGACGACGTGCGTCTCGACGTTGAGGAGGCCTATGACCAGATCCTGCAGGCCAAGAAGGCACTGGATATTCAGGGGGAAACGATCGCCGAGGCCGAGGCCGGGCTCCGAATAGCTAATTTGAGGTACGAGACGGGAGTCGGTACGCAGCTTGAAGTTCTCTCTGCCCAGACAGCCCTGACGCAGGCGCGGCAGGCACTGGCCGAGGCGACGTTCTTTTTCAGGCAGGCGCATTCCTTGCTCAATAAGGCGACCAACATTATAATAAAAACGGATTCATGATGATCAACGCGAACACAAAATTCGTCAGTTTAGGCGCTATTCTGCTGTTTTCCCTGGTGACCGCCTGCGGTGATAACGAGGATCGGCAAGCTGCCGACCGGCTGGTGTCGGTCAACGCGACGGTTATCAGTCTGACCGACGAGCGACTGGTAAAGTCATATACCGGTTCCCTGGAAGGCGAGAAGCAGGCTGTCATTTATGCCCGGATTGCCGAAGCCGTGGAGGAAGTGCGGGTCAAAGAAGGAGAAAGTGTCCGGGCGAACCAGGTGCTTATTTCGCTCGATAAGACCGGCGCCAGCAGTCGTTATCTCGAAACCCAGTCGCTCTACCTGAACGCCGAGAAGAACTTCAAGAAGATGGAGTATCTCTACAGGGAAGGCGCCGTGTCCGAAACGCAGTATGACCTGGCCAGGACCAACTATGAGGTTACCAGAGCAACCTTTGAAGCCGCGACCAAGCTCGTTGATATCCAATCTCCGATATCCGGAGTGGTTACGTCGCTGGACGTTTCGGACGGCGAGTTTCTCAGTATCGGCCGGAAACTGGCAACGGTGGCCACGGTCGACCGGCTGCGCGTCAAGTTTGCAGTCAACGCTGAAGACATCAGGTTCTTCAGCCAGGGAGCGCATGTATCCGTTACTGCTGGCAATGGCCGAGTGTCCGGCAGCGGTGCTGTGACGTCTATTTCCGAATCGGCCGACCCGGAGACCAGGGCATTTCAGGTGGAAGTGCTCGTGGACAACGAGGACGGTCGGTTCAAGGTGGGTACCTTCGCCCGCGTGGATGTCGCGCTGGAAAGCATGGACAATATTATTGTTGTCCCGCGCGACGCCCTGATGATCCTGGACGGTCAACCGGTCGGATACGTCGTCAATAACGGGCAGGTCGAGAAGCGCGTGCTGTCGCCGGGGACCAATCTTGAAGGCCGCGTGGTGATTGACTCGGGACTCGCGATCGGCGACACGCTGGTGACTCTCGGTCAGAGCTATCTCAGTGATGGCGTCAAAGTAACGATTGCGAATTTAGAATAGGCTGACCCATGAAGCTTTCAGAAATATCGATTAAGCGTCCCGTCTTTGCGACCATGATGATCGGCGCCCTGCTGGTGCTGGGCCTGTTCTCATACTACGGGCTGCCTCTCGACCTCTTTCCCGATATCGACTTTCCCTTCGCCACCGTTGTGACAATTTACCCGGGCGGCTCGGCCGAGACGGTAGAGACGGAAGTAACCAAAAAGATTGAAGATGCCGTCAACGAGGTTTCCGGCATACGGCATATTACCTCCTGGTCACGCGAGAGCTATTCACTGGTTATCATCGAATTCGAGCTGGAGAAAGACGGTGCTCAGGCCACTCAGGATGTCCGTGAAAAAATCTCCGGCATCCGGGCCGACCTGCCGGACGACATCGAGGAGCCCGTCGTGCGGCAATTCGATCCCAGCGCCAGCCCCATTATGTCCGCCGTAATTTCCGGCGACCGACCCGCCAGGGAGATAACCGAACTCACCAAGAACGTCATCAAGAAGCGGCTCGAGATAATAGACGGTGTGGGCAGCGTACGGTTAGTCGGCGGTGAGGAGCGTGAAATTCTCGTCGCGGTCGACCCCGACCGGATGGAGTCTTATAATGTCAGCATCGACGAGGTCACGGGCTCCATAATGGCCGCCAACCTTGAAATCCCGGGCGGCCGCGTCGATGAATCGTCGCGTGAGTACCTCGTCCGCACTATGGGCAGGCTCTCGG
>JAOUEU010000149.1 GCA_029858555.1 Candidatus Zixiibacteriota bacterium | reverse complement strand
GACGTCACCAACCTGGTCATGCTCGAAACCGGGCATCCCCTGCACGCCTTCGACCTGAAACGTTTCGGTTCCGACGAAGTGGTGGTGCGGCGGGCCGGCGCGGGCGAGAGGTTTACCACGCTGGATAACAAGGAGCACGAACTGACTCCCGATGTGCTGCTCATTACCAACGGTAAGACGGGCGTCGCGGCCGGCGGCGTGATGGGCGGTCTGCACTCCGAGGTGGAAGACGATACATCCGAAATCCTGCTCGAAGCGGCCTATTTCAATCCAAAAGTAATCCGGAGGAGCCGACGGGAGTTGGGCATGGTCAGCGAATCTTCGATGCGATTCGAGAAGGGCGCCGATCCCAACGGTGTACCCTACGCCATCAACCGGGCGGCTTACCTGTTTCAGGAAGTCTGCGGAGGCGAAGTCCTCCAGGGCATTGTGGATTGCTACCCCAGCGAAATTCATCCGAAAAAGATAGCTTTCCGGCCGGCGCGCTGTAATAAGGTGTTGGGAACGGCCATTTCGGCTGAAAAAATGCAACAGGTCTTCGTCGGACTCGAATTCCGGGTGGAGGACGGGGATACACTGGATGTGACGGTGCCCACGTTCCGGCCAGACATCGAACGCGAAATCGATTTGATCGAGGAAGTGGTCAGGATAATCGGCTTTGAGGAGATTCCCGACGCCATCACCAATATCGGCCCTCTCTACACGCCTATTCATTCTGATGACGCCTTTTGCGAAAAAGTTCAGGTTGTTTTGGCCGGAGCCGGCTTTGACGAGATGCTCAACCACGGTCTGGCAGACGAGCGCACGGCCGAGTTCTTGTGTCCGGGCATGCCCCTGTTGAAAATCACCAACCCGGTCTCTGAAGAACTCAATGTGATGCGCAACTCGATGGTACATACGACTCTGAATGTCGTCGAACATAACCTGGCTCACCGCAATTTGGACCTGCGCCTGTTTGAGCTTGGCAAACGCTATTTCCCCCCGAACGACAAGGGCGAATGGCTGGAGGAGGAACGGCTGGTGCTCGCCGTGTCCGGTAGTACCCCCGGCGACTGGCGCGACAAACCCCGAGTGCTCGATTTCTACGACTTGCGAGGGGCGATCGACCAGTTAGGGCAGCACCTGTCTCTGGGACCGATCGAGTTCAGACCGCACAAGGCCGGCTATCTGGATGACGAGTTGGCGTTCACTGTCGAACTGAACGGAAAAACTGTGGGGGAGGCCGGAAGAATCTCCAAAGCCGTGCTTGACCGGCTGGGATTGAAACAGCCGGTATACGTGGCGGATTTAGCCGTGTCTCCGCTCATCGCCGCGAGCCGGCGACGGGCTGTTTTTGAGCCTCTGCCGATATACCCGTCGGCGCCTCGGGATCTGTCTATAGTGGTGGCTGAGCACCTCAAGGTCGGCGAGATCATCGACCAGGTTCGGGCCACAGCCGGCGATTTGGCGGAATCGGTGGAAATCTTTGATTTATACACGGGCAAGCAGATAGCCAGGGGCAAGAAATCGATTGCGTTCAGGATCAGTTACCGTTCGAGCGAGCGCAATTTGTCGAGCGAAGAAGTCGAACAACTGCAACGGGTTGTAGTTAGTATGCTGGAGCAGAACTTTAACGCCGAGATAAGGGATAATTGAAAATGGCGGATAAGCTGGCGACGTTGTCGCAAAAGGTCGAGGAGGTCCTCAAGCGTCTTGAGGAGCTTCGGGCCGAAAACGCCAAGCTGAAGGCAGATAACGTCAGTCTCAGTTCAGAATTGAGTAGACTCAAGAAAGAGTATGGCGAGCTGACTCTGATCAAGAACGACCAGGCCGATGCCGTGCGAACCAGACTGGCGAGCGTGCTGGAACGTCTCAATCAGTTGGAGGCACTGTCTGCTTAAAGTTTTTTTGTTGACAATTGGCGTATCATACGTATTTAAGATATTGTAAGCAAGTAGGATAGAGAAATACTCTTGATACTGGTATTTATTTAGAACCGCTATGGCTGAAGATAGCAATGAAAAAAAAGTCGTCGTCAGGATTTATGGCGAGGACTATCCGATTACAGGGGCTGATGATCCCGCGTATATTTCGAAGATCGCAGATTTAGTCGATTCGAGAATGAAGGATATCGCGGCAGGCAGTCGCGTCAAATCGCGTGACAAAGTCGCCATATTAACCGCTATGTCAATGGCTTCCGAGCTATATGAAAAAACGGAACTCCTTGATTCATCCGACGGGCAGGTTAGCGACAAGGTTGACCGCATCATCAGCCAGCTTGAGCAAGCTCTCAGCGACCGGTAAATGGTCTGCGAATAGGTACCAGTAATTAAGCCCCGTATTTTTCCATCCTCACTGTTTTTATCATAAATCGATCATCACGGATGTTTGCATCCGGATGGGAGGCAGTTATGAATGAGACGTTGACATACATTTTGGTCGCTGTCGCGGCCGGCCTGCTGGCTTCTGCGACCGCCTGGATTTTGGCCCGTCGGATCGGCAAAAAAAGCCTCGACAATGCCCGGGCAGAAGCCCAGAAGCTTATGGACGAGGCCAAAAAAGAAGCGGAGATCAAGAAAAAAGAGGCTACCCTGCAGGCCCGGGAGGATTTCCTTCGGATCAAAGGCGAGTATGAACGGGAAGCGGAAAAGAAGCGCCGGGAACTCGAAGCGACCGAGAAGAAGCTCGAAGAACGAGGCGCGTCCGTTCAGAAGAAGCTTGACCTGTTAGACGTCCGGGACCGGGAATTCAACAATCGCGAAAAAACCATTCAGGCGCGAGAAAAGGGCATTGAGCTGCGGGAAAAGGAGCTTGACGATATAATCAAGACCCAGAACGAAAAGCTGCAGAAAATAGCCCAGATGACCCCGGAAGAGGCCAAAAGGCAACTGATGGATAACATGATGCACGAGGCCAAAGTCGAGGCTGCAGCCTATATCAAAGAGATTAAAGAAAAAGCGGAGCAGGACGCCGAGAAAGAAGCCCGGGAGATAATTATCTCGGCGATTTACCGCTGCGCCGCCGATCACACGGTCGAGTCCACGGTGTCGGTGGTGAACCTGCCCAGCGACGAGATGAAAGGCAGGATTATCGGGCGTGAGGGCCGAAATATCCGCTCGTTCGAGACCGCCACCAGCATCGATGTCATAGTTGACGATACCCCCGAAGCGGTGATTCTCTCGGGTTACGATCCTGTCAGACGCGAGATCGCCCGCATGGCCCTGGAAAAACTTATAAGCGACGGCCGCATTCATCCGACGCGAATCGAAGAAGTCGTGGAAAAAAGCCAGCGGGAAATGGACGTTATCGTCCGCGAGGCCGGCGAACAGGCCTGCTTTGAACTCGGCATACACGGCTTGCATGCGGATGTTGTCAAAATGCTGGGCAAACTCAATTACCGGACTTCGTACGGTCAGAATGTACTGGCGCACGCTAAAGAAGTAGCCATGCTGTGCGGCCTGATGGCGGCCGAACTGGAACTGGACGCCGCCCTGGCCAAGCGTTGCGGATTGCTGCATGATATCGGCAAGGCCATTGACCGCGAGACGGAAGGCACGCATACACAGATCGGGGCCGATTTTATGCGTCGGTACCATGAAAATGAGATGGTTATCAACGCCATTGAATCGCATCACGGTGATGTTCCCATGGCGGGTCCGTATCCGGTGTTGGTGCAGGCCGCCGATGCCATCTCGGGCGCCAGACCGGGAGCCCGCCGGGAACCCCTGGAGGCCTATATCAAACGCCTGACACAACTGGAGGAACTGGCCGACAGCTTCAAGGGCGTTTCCAAGGCCTACGCCATTCAGGCGGGCCGGGAAATCAGGGTCATCGTCGAAAACGCCGTGGTTGACGATCTCAGCAGCAGTATCCTGGCCAGTGACATTGCCCAGAAAATCGAGAAGGAAATGCAGTATCCGGGCCAGATCAAAGTTACCGTTATCAGGGAGACACGCACCACCGAATACGCGAAATAATTCCTCGATCAGCCAGTTTACAATTGATAATCAAGTGGAGTTTTATTAAACTCCACTTTTGCCATCGGTCAGAGCCCGGCTGACGCTGGTGGAGGCGGCCGGCTCCAGGCACTTGATCCACCTTAGAAAGTTTTCTCGATGTCATTGTTCACTATTCTTTTTGTATCAGATATTTGCGGCAAACCGGGGCGGCAGGCGGCGGCCCATATGGTCAAACCGCTGCGGGAAAAATACGCCGCTGATTACGTTATTGCCAACGTCGAGAACGCGGCCGCCGGGTTCGGCATTACCCCCCAGATGGCGCAGAAAATGTTCAGCTATGGAATCGATATTCAGACTTCAGGCAACCACATCTGGGACCGTCAGGACCTGGTCGATTACATGGCTCTGAATCCCAAGCTCCTGCGCCCGGCCAATTACCCCGCCGGTGTTCCCGGACTGGGGTCTTACGTCGAGACGATCGGAGACACTCAGATCGGCGTCATTAACCTGATGGGCCGGACATTTATGCATAATATTGATTGTCCATTCAAGGCCGCTGAACTCATCGTCGATGATATGCGGCGCCGGACCGAGGTGATCTTTGTGGATTTTCACGCCGAGGCAACATCGGAGAAGCAGGCCCTGGCGTATTACCTTGATGGTAAGGTTTCCGCGGTGGTCGGCACGCACACGCACGTTCAGACAGCTGACGAACAGATAAGCGGGCGAGGTACCGCTTATATCACCGATGCCGGCATGACCGGCCCTCACGATTCGATTATCGGGATGCAGAAAAGGCCTTCGCTGGATCGGTTTCTCACGGGAATGCCCAAACGTTTTTCCACCGCCACCGACGATGTTCGGATTTCAGGGGTGCTGGTAAAAATCGAGCCGACTTCCGGTCGCGCTGAGAGCATCGAGAGATACTCGATTGAGTTTGACATCGACAGCCATCAAGACCAGGACGACATCGGAGAATAAAATAAGGTTCTACTTTACTTATGGGCGCTCAACTTATTGATGGAAAGGAAGTTGCTAAAAGTATACGCAAGTCTCTGAAGCCCAGGATCGCGGCTCTGGCCGATAAAGGTGTCGTGCCCGGTCTGGCGGCGGTTCTGGTCGGGGAGAATCCCGCTTCGGTGACATACGTAAACAGCAAGGCCAGGGCCTGCGACAAGCTGGGACTGTATTCGGAAGTGATCCGTAAGCCCGAGACACTGCCACAGACGGACCTTGTCGAGATTGTCCGGTCCCTGAACGAGAATCCCAAAATTCACGGAATCCTGGTGCAGTCCCCGCTGCCCGAACACCTCGATGAGCTTGCGGTTACGCTGACCATCGCCCCGGACAAGGACGTCGACGGCTTTCATCCCTACAACGTGGGCATGATGTTTATCGGCAGGCCAAACCTGCTGCCCGCCACGCCCCATGGTATCATCAAGCTGCTTGAATATTATCAGATTGACCCCGCCGGCCGCCAGGTGGTAATTGTCGGCCGATCCAATATAGTCGGCAAGCCGCTGGCGGCTCTGCTGATGCAGAAGAGTAAGATGGCCAATGCCACCGTTACAGTAGCCCACTCCCGCTCACGGAACCTGGCTGACATCACCCGTCGGGCCGAGATTCTCGTAGCCGCCGTGGGTAGACCGCAGACGATTGACGGCGATATGGTGTCTGAAGGGGTGGTTATTATTGACGTCGGTGTGAACCGGGTGGATGATCCCGACCGGGAGAAAGGCTACCGACTGGTGGGTGATGTTGACTTTGAAAGCTGCCTCGAGAAGGCCTCTTACATTACGCCCGTTCCCGGGGGGGTTGGGCCCATAACGATTGCGATGCTGTTGTCGAACACGGTGACGGCTGCGGAACTCAGCGCTAAGAGACGCACCTGAGAATCTATATCACTGCAAAACAGTGTATAAAATCTGCACAATATTACAGCATTGTACCGGAAAGCGCTGTGGATAACCTCGCCAATTAGAGAGCGGTAATATCAAGCTTGTCGCTCTGCCCGTAACTGATTGAATATAAGGACCTTATGTTGGCATTCTAATCACCTTCGGGGGGAACTTTTTTCCGCTGCCCGTCGGGAGAACAAGGCATAATCTTTGCTCATTTGTTGGCAGCATAACAGATTTTCCTGTCGAGACTTGTGGATTCCATGAGAGAGATAAAAATCGCCTCTTGTATTTTGCTTCTTGCCTTCTCGGCGGTAGTAGTCGACCTGGAAAAAGCCGCGGCCGCCCTGACTCCGCTGGACAGCATTCAGGTGATCCCGGCCGGTGATACGGTGGTGAACGCCGGTACGAAGATTGCGTTTACTGCTATCGCCTACGATTCCGCCGGAAATGTCCTCCCGGCCATCAGTTTTGCCTGGTCGCTCGCTTCACCTCTTGATTCAATAGGCTTTTTTGCCGGATCGACCTTTACCGCCACCACGGTTGGCTCGGGCCGCGTCAAGGCCGTCGCCGAGGGTGTCACCGGGCGTTCGGGAATTATAACAGTGAAGAACGGTAATCTTGACCGGATGTTTCTTGATCTTGCCCAGACGCAACTGGTGGGCTTGCCTCTGATTACATCCGCGGAAGTGATTCTCTACGACGCCTGGGATAATCTCGTTGCGAATTACGACCTGCAGCAGAATCCGATCAGCCTCGGGACATCCGTAGGGCAGTTGCAGCCGAATGTGATTGACAACAAGGCCCTCCAGATCGGCGGCGTGGTGCGTCTCCTGCCGGCTCAGATCAAGTTTGGTGACGCCTCCGCCGTGGCTGACGTCTATGCCGCCAGCGGCGGCGTGAATTCTCAGTCCGTCACAGTCTCTTTTAACGGGTACGACGTCCTGGATGTTCTCGGAGCCGATGATGCTACCCTTGACACGATTTTTCTGGCCGGTGATTCGGCCGTCAGGGTCGTGGTTCAGAATAATGGAACGTTGGCGCCGGGCGTGCCGGTGCGAGTCCTGACCTCGTTTGAATCGGGAGGCACAATCGCCCAGCAGACTTTTACGGGACAGTCATATGCCGCCGTCGACACGGTCGCCGTCCCGGTGCCGCAGCAGGGGCAGCCGGTTACGCTCGATGAACTGGTGGTTCGGCTCGAGGCCGATTTTCTCATCGGCGGGAAGACTTACACTACCATCGATTCTGCCCGCTGGCCGGTTACGGTCATTCAGCCGGTGTTCTTCAGTGTCGTCGAGAACTCCTTCCTGCCCGACTCCGTTTATCCCGGTGAGGCGTTTTCGATATCATTCGAAGTTCTGGCGGAAGCCTTCACCGGGCCGGTCGACAGCACAGTGTTGGCTCTTCAATTGTCGGAAGTCGCGGGCGGTCCTGCGGTCGCCGTAATCTATGATGGTGCTCCGGAATACGCCTCATATGTGGATGACGTCATTGGCTATGACGGGCTGGCCGGGTTGGTTCCGGCCGAGGCCGGGTTGACGCCGGGCTGGTATATGCTCAGCTTCGATTACATGCTTTATTCCGGAGGGTTGCGCTACACGCTTGAGGACCCCAGTCCGGACTCGGTCTTTCTGCTGGCCGCGGTGGACCTGGCCTACGTGGCGCAGAGCCTGCAGCCCGTAGTTGTTTTCGCCGGGGACGAGGCGCAGTTCAGTTTCGAGTTGTTGCTGGCTAACGACTTTTCAATCAGGCTTTATCCGGTCCAGTCAGCCGTAAGTGTATCCGGCAGTGCGTTCAGCGCCTCCGCGAGCCTGGCGGCTCCGCAGGATGCGTTACTTCCGGGGCCAAACTCGGTGCTGAGTGAAGGCTTGTTCATTCCCGCTTCGCAGTTAGGGCAGGTGCTCCATGTGGTCGGAACAATCAGCTACAGCGTC
>JAOUEU010000148.1 GCA_029858555.1 Candidatus Zixiibacteriota bacterium | reverse complement strand
CAAGTCGGCCGAGGAAGTCGCAGCCCCGGCGGTGATATTGGCCGCCATAAGGTTCACAGTCATGTTTCCGGGGGAGATAGCGCCGAAAGTGAGCTGAGTGATTTTGCCCATGGCTCCCACCGGCGTTGTGTCGGTTTCACCCGTCACACGACAAGCCACCAGTGCCAGTGCGAAACTCAAAAGCACAGCGAGAGCACTCTGCCACCAGGGCATACCGAACGTGACATGCGCCAACCACGCGATAGCAACTAACGAGACAGACTGCCCAAGGAGGAACCACGAGCCGGGAGTCTCAATCGCCGTGAGTCCGTCGCTCTTCTTGGCGCTGCTCTTCATGAACATATCCCCCAGCCCCTTGAAAGCACGAAGGGCACTTTTCCACTGAAAGGCCACTGAAAGGATCCCCGATGTGACCATACAGGCCGTGCCACCCCATAGTGACCACTGAACCAGGGATC
This sequence comes from Candidatus Zixiibacteriota bacterium, assembly GCA_029858555.1. Taxonomy (GTDB): domain Bacteria; phylum Zixibacteria; class MSB-5A5; order GN15; family FEB-12; genus DAOUUR01. The sequence goes on along the minus strand of JAOUEU010000148.1, from coordinate 7,386 downwards.
GGAACCCCGTCATCCCGGCCGCTTCCGGTACGTAGGCTTGCAGCCACGGGACAAAGATCATCCAGCAGGCTATCGATCCTATGAGCATACTGGTAGCCACGCGCATCCCCACGAACATCCCGGCGGCGATGAAGATCGGATCCCAGACAAACATGACTGTCCGGTCAATCCACGCCTGACCTACCGTTGCCGTGCTGAAGCGGGCCGCCAGCGATGAAATCTGGAAAGACTCTAATCGGGAGCTGATGAGCCTCAGGCCGTCGGTCAAAAAGGTGCTCGCTATTGCGAGAAGGCCGGCGATTCCAAGGGCACGCGCCGCGCGCATCCCTTTCTGTCCCCTGGCATGCAGCGCCCGAAGCGTTTCGGCGGCGGCAATCCCACTGGGAAATCGAAGCTGCTCGACATTGATCATTTGACGCTTCATCGGCACGGCCATTGTCACTCCGAGAACTGCGAGGAAGAATACCCAGCCCAGCATGACCGACAGTGGGAGTGTCTGATTGTAGAGCATAATATAGGCGGCGAAGGCCGAGATAAGTGTCCCACCGGTGGAATAGCCTGCAGCGCTGGCCGTGGATTGCATACAGTTGTTCTCCAGAATTGTCATCTGCGTCTTCGCGAGTCTCATCTTGAAGAGGAGGGTCCAGATGGCGTAGGAGAGGATACAGGCCGTGATGGCAACCCCGAAGCCCCAACCGGCTTTGAGACCGATGTATATGTTGGTCAGCGAGAGAATTCCGCCGAGCACCGATCCCATGATGATAGCACGCCAGGTGAGCTGCTTGATTATGTTGCCACGACCGACGTAACACTTCTCATACCACTGGCGTTCGATCTCCTCTGCGGTCCCCTTGAATCCTTCGACGGGGAGCTCGTAATTTTCATAGGCATCGTGCGCGACTGCTTGTTCGCCGCGCCCTGAAGGCTGCTGTGTCTGTTGGTCCATCGATGTAGGCGTGGTCTCCTTGTATGTTAGTTGGAATTGTCCCAGTGGGGTAACTTTACCCCACATTTTGATGCAAGCTAATGCGGTTTTGCCGGCTATGTCAAGATGTTTCTGCTGTTTTGGCGGGTATCTTGGGCCCCAAGGTAACCAGCCCCCGCAAACGATGCCAGGTGCTGCGTGAGGATTTCTGGACCCGGACTGCTCCGCTTCTCTGGCGAAATCTGAGCCGAATACCGAAGGAAAAAGTAATTAAATAGACCAGTAATAACATGGCGGCCCCAATATCACTCTCCAGACTTTCATAAGATTCACTCTTTGAATAAGGCTGTATTATTGAAGGTTCAATGGCAATCGTTGGAGGACGGTGTTTCGTCAGGACCGACCACCAAGCGGAAATACCTCCCGGTTTCACTATCTCGAGTAGAAGTCGTCCCGTTGGCTGCGGCCTGCGACGCTCCCTCCTCTCGGGACCCGCCAGTCGCACCTTGCGCGGTTGTCCACAATCACTATATTTGACTGTGGTCCTGTGAGATTGATGACGTAGCCAGACTAATCTGTATTTGATAAGCGGAGTGAAGATGGAGAAACAGAATCTATCTGAAAGCTTCACAAAAGAGATCCTTGGTTTGCTGGATGAAACCTTTGAGCACAGTCATGGCTTCTTCCTGGACAGGGGTAATTCGCTCCTGGAGACAGTGGAGAGGATTTCTGCGAGTGCTGCATCTCGCCCGGTCTCAGCCGGAGGCGCCAGCATTGCCAGCCACGTCGAACACGTCTGCTACTATCTGAAAGTATTGGAGAGCGAAATACGGAAAAACGAGTTCGGAAAGGTCGATTGGCAAGAAAGCTGGCAAGTAAAAGAAGTAAACCCGGAGGAGTGGGAATCTCTCAAGGCGCGACTTCGGCAGACCTGTCAAAGCGTTGTGTCAGCAATAAAGGGTATCGAGCACTGGGGGCAAGAGATCGATATCGGTGCTCCCCTGGCCATTCTAGCCCACACGGCGTATCACCTGGGCGCCATCAGGCAGATGCTGAGCAAGGCTGGGTGACGGTGCAGACCAGATTATGTGCCGTTGCGGTCAGTAACCAAACCGGCGCGCTTGGGTCTAGAATACGGTTGATTAGAACCGAATGACCCGCGATACCGAGCCAGACTTGCCATGTAGACAACCCACTCAGAACTTATGGCGCCATCACACTTTAAAAGTAAGCGGGGTGGACCTCACTCTCCCCAAACTCTTGTGAACTTCCGGTTTCCAGTCCGGTTGCATTATACGGTAATCGCCGGAACTCGATGGAGAACAATCAAGTTCGGATCAGTTATTCTAAACTAGTCCTTCATACAGCGAACCGAAAACCCGTTTTCCTTAAAGCTACTGTAACGGTAAGTGCCCGAATCAAGGTAACCCAAGTCACGACCCCACGCAGAGCTACTAATGTTCTCCGTAGAAGACCAGAAGGTGGCAGTCATGCCAATACAGCCGAAAGTACTATCCTGGTCGCGGCAGCCGCCAGGTAGCGCCGTAAAACCGCTTTCATTAGTAGCACCAAAGTTTGTGCTGGCCCAATGCGTTGTACCAGTTTCTTTTAACTTTCCACCTTCATCAGTACCACGCAAGCCTACATTATCCACGTCGGCTTGGTCCATACCAAGATACATTTCCAACTGTTTCCACTCAGCATCGCTTGCCACATGCCAGCCTTCAGGCGCTATATTACGGATGTCAGCCACGGAATACCAGTTGTACAATCGTCCATAGAGAGCGGAATTGGCTATATTGTTGTCATATTCGCAACAGGCTCCCGTAGAAAGACCAGCCCATGCGCCATTATCGGTTACATTAGGAATGGCATCACCATTACGATAATGGGTTACCTTAAGATTCTCTGCCATCCATACCTGCGTACCAATAGTGACGGTTTCATAGACATTGCAGTCGATATCCGTTACTGTCAGTGGTTGAGGGTCAGGATTAACGGACTTGTCATCGCCGTCACATCCGCCCACGAAAAGAACTACAAAGGTGGTTATAACTGACAGAATGATTAAATATGGTTTTCTTTTACACATCGAAGTATCCTCCAAATATGTATTTTGTTTATTAATATGCACCAAATCTTCTACATATACAACTTATTCTTTCCACATACTAGTCGCATGCAAGTTAGAAGTTTTAATGGATCAGAGATATCTCACTTGATCCTTACCGAGTAAAATTTGAGATGATCTGAATACAGAAAAGTATTGGCCGGGTGGCCCACCCTTTGGGTGGGTTTCCATTCACAGGACTTGACCCTCAATCGTCTCGTATCTTATCCATGAAGGTTCCTACCACAAAATAACCCCGCCGGGTGGCGGGGTCAAGAATTATGGCGGCCCCGATATCACTCTCCCCAAACTTCCGGCAGCTTTCAATTCCGAAGCCGGTCGCACTATGCAATGATTGACGGAAGTCGTTGGCAGACAATTAGGTGCGGCCACACGCTCGTATCTCGGAAAGCAGTCCCGTGACGAATTGAAACAGGCTAAGTGGAAGGAGACTGCCATTAACGCCAACCACTTCATCCCATATCTCATATGGTCAGGCAGCCGGGCAGGTCAATCAATCCCGGACACACCGAACCGAAAATCCGCTTTCCTTATCGTACGCATCGCAACTGATATATGACTCATCGTACCACATGGTTCGGAACAATGCTCGGCCACCATTATACTCATCAGAAGCCCAAAAGAATGAGCACTCATATAAAGCGAGGAAGTCCTTTGTTGTGTCTCTGCCACCAGCGGGCAGCGCCGTAAAACCACTCTCATTGGTAGCGCCGGTGTTGGGGTCGCGCCAATGCGTGGTACCAGCTTCTTTTAACTTGCCTGCTTCAACTGTCCCATGGCTGCCAAGAGAATCGGCTGTAGCCGGGCTTATGCCGATTGATATTTCCAATTTCTTCCAGTCTTCATTCGTTGCTACATGCCAGCCTTGGGGCGCTATATTACGGCTGTCATCTATGGCAAACCAGTTGTATAACCTCCCGTAAATGGTGGCAACGGCTGTATCGTTGTCGTAGTTGCAATAAGCTCCCGTGGAAAGCGCCGCCCAGGCGCCCTGCTCGAGCACATTGGGAATAGGGTCGCCATTGCGGTAATGGGTTACCTTCAGATTTTCCTTCATCCACACCTGTGAGCCGACAGTTATTGTCTGGTATACGTTACCGTCAACATCGGTAACGGTTATCGGCCGTTCGGGTTCAGTGGCTTTATCATCTCCACAGGATACCAGGAAAAGCGTAATGATAATCGTCAGCGGGATTAACCAGCCGAATAATCTCATCCCAGGACGAACCATCGAAGAACACTTTTGCATTGCCATAAATACTTCCTCGCAGTTTGGTGCCAAATCATCCCTCGCAGGGACATCATTGTAAACGGAAAAGTAATATACGTCAATTACGGGACAGTCCAAATCAATTACATCAACCTGAAAGCCCATGTTTGTATTGGCGTGCTTCGTTCTCTTCCTGGCTGGGGATTTTGGCGGGCTGGTTTGTGGAAACGGAAAGGCCCGGTTCACACCGGGCCTTCAAAGTTCATGGCGGCCCCAATATCACTCTCGACAAACTCGTGTGTCCTTTCAGCTTCCCGATCCGATTACACTATTCGGTGATTGACGGAAGCCGACGGAAAGCAATAATATGCAATGAGGAACCCGGTAGTTTTGCCACTACTGACAACCACTCTGAGTCAAAATGTATAAACTCGCCTGTCAAGTAGAATGCGAGAGGGTGACGCGAGCCACGTCAGCATTTTGACCTGCTATTCGCCCTTTTGACCTAAACGAAATTCTCTCACTGCAATCATTTCTGCGTCCCCGGGGAAATCGACCCGCTTTCCCGACGTCCATTCTATCACCACATCAGGAATAGCCGTAATATGCAATCTCTCGACCAGAACGTCTGCTGGAAGAGGTAGCGCCTCCGCTCGGCGCATTGCCTCTTCATAGCGCTCATGGTCAAAGTCCGACTCACGAGGGTTCCGCCAGTCGTACGTACACCCTTGCTGGAGAAACAGACCGAGCCCGAGATGAGGCATCGGGTCATAGCCGGGCTTTCCCGGTTCTTTTTTGTATTTCGCCAAATAGCCGGTGTACATCTCTCGATGCAGCCGCTTTATTTCATCGGCCCCTTCCCGCAGAGTAAGAAAAAGCCAATGATCACGAGACTTGTGAAGACCCCCCAGTTGAATTACAAATGGACTCCAATCGCTCAACACATGTTCAACATGGTTAGCTAATAACTTCTCATCCAGGCGGTTTGTGGCGGGGAAACAGATGTCCACATGCGGCTCTATCAAACGCCAACTTGGGTCATAGTCTCTTCTGATTGCGTCTATCGATTCAGATAACTTCGAGGCGAGCTGCGGATAACAAACCACAGAGTAATACATTCTGCAATCCTCCTCAAAGGCCCCGTAGGAGCATATTTACATATGACGATATCGCCGATCTATAGTAATTTGCAAGGGATAAAACAAAAGCGGGCCCGACCTCACTCTCCCCAGACTTTTCTGGAATTCGAGTTCGAAACCCGATCGTAATGTGCCACAGGCTATTGAGGTCGTTGGAAAGCAAAGAAATAGAAACGGAATGGGCAAGTCAGTTCGATATGAACAATTCGCCCTGAAGGTCGTCCTATAGTAAGAAATATACTGATAAGCCAAATGGGATTGTTTCTTGATTTGGATTGCCCAATATAATATGGCTAGTAAGCACCATCTCGCATGCATTCACGACCATGTGTTTTTTCAGGATTAATAGTCTGCTGACGGTCATTCCCGGTCTAAGGGCTCTTGCCATCGCCATTCCGGTAATCTTACATGTCTTCTCGTCGTGTGACAAGGGAACCGAGCCCACGATTACCGGAAACACTATTGCCCTGACCAACTGCACGCTGATCGACGGTACAGGGCACGCCCCGATCTTGAACGCAGCCATAGTCATTAGCGATGGTCTGATTGTCGCTGTGGGTCCAGCCGATTCGACCACCGTGCCTACAGACGCCCGCGTTATGAATGTGCACGGAGCAACGGTGCTGCCGGGCTTCATCAATGCTCACGTACACAGTGGATTTGACAGAGAGAACCTGGCAACCTGGGCTAATTCCGGAGTGACAACTGTTCGCGACCTGGCCGGCCCCTCGTCGTTCGCATGGAAGGAAAAGATATCGAAGGATCCGTATTGTGCGCTACTGGTGGCCGCCGGCCCGATGATCAGCGTCCCGAACGGATATCCCCTTGTTCCCTGGGGAAGTCCCAATATGCTGCCGGTCAACTCCCCCGAAGAGGCGCAGATTGAGGTTGCTCAGTTGCTGGACTCTGGAGCTGATATCATCAAACTGGCAATGGAGTCTGGTGAGGCCTTCAAAATGACTATACCGTCGCTTACACCAGAGGAAGCACTGGCGGCGGTGAATGCCGCGCACCAACACGGAACTATCGCCTCGGCCCATGTTCTTGTTACGCGTGACCTCGCCAGAGCGGTCGAGGCAGGGGTGGATGACATCGCCCATATGGTCGTAGATTATCTTCCGGATTCCATCATCGATGTAATGCTGGATGATAGTGTCCTCTGGGTACCGACCCTGGAGCTGTGGCATCATGTAGGCGGTGGCATGGGAGAAGCCGCCGTAAGCAACCTGCGGAAATATGTTCAAGCTGGAGGGAAGATTGCGTTGGGGACTGATTTCGATGGTTATAACGCACGCTTTGAGCTGGGGATGCCGATGCACGAAATGGAGTGGATGTCTCAAGCCGGAATGTCACCAATGCAAGTTATAGTCGCAGGGACAAGAAATGCGGCCCTGGCCTGCAATCGATTAGCCGATCTCGGGACCCTGGAGGCAGGCAAGATAGCGGATGTACTCGTAGTGAATGGCAATCCGCTTGAAGACATACATAATCTTGCCAACATACGTCTTGTCATTCACCGCGGCGTAATCATTCGAGATCTGGAATCCTGATCAAGTTATAACAGCTGAATCAGACCTGGAGAGACAAGACGATTCGGCAACATGTCCGGTACTACTCGAGCTCGCATATGGCGGGTCGCCCCGACCTCACTCTCCCCAAACTTTGATGGAGTTCAGGCTTCGGGTACAGCAGGTTATTCTATGGCAAGGGAACGCGTTGGAAGTGGCTCAGGTAAATCTGTTGACTTTTAAGCATTCGAATGGAAGACACAACGCTCGTGCCGATAGTGGTTGAGGAATCAGGGCAATCTCGGTTGCCCGAGCCGGATTCCACCATTTCATTCTCCTGTCGGCCTGGTTCCCCATCATCTCACGGAGGAACTGGTCCTCACTTTCCGGCTCCGGATTCTCATGATTCGGACGGCCTTCCGGTCCGGTGTCTTCAGGGAATTGACGACTTTCTGAAAAAACACCTTTTTACC